>NZ_JBHVDD010000096.1:0-34494 GCF_042802995.1 Streptomyces sp. NPDC057438 | reverse complement strand
GGCGCCGGGCGGCGGGCGGCGGGCGCCGGGCGCCGGAGTGTGCGGCACCGAGGTGGCCACGGCCGAACGGCTGACGCGGGCAGCGATCGACCCACGCACCACCGCTTCACCGCGAGCGCGCTCCTCGCCCTGTGAGGCCCGGCGTGCTTCCTGGACCGCGACACCGCGGGACGGTGAATCCGCGAGCCTGGCACGAAAGCGGGCGGGATTGTTCCCGGCCCGTGATCGAGTACGCCGTGCTACTGTCGAGTCAATTGCAGTTGCGGTTGCCAAAAGGATCATTTTCCGACGGGTTGATCATCGCGGCGGCACGGAGCCCGCACAAGGTGAACTCCGAGCCCCTTCCCGACGGCGAAAGACATGGCCACCGGCACTGCGCAGTGACTCAACGCCGAAAAGGGTTTCGGTTCATCGTGCGGGACGGCGGCGGCGCCGACGTCTTCGCCCACCGTTCGAACATCGCCACTCAGGGCTTCCGCGAGCTGCGGGAAAGCCAGAGGGTGCCGTTCGACATCGCTCAGGGCCAGAAGGGCCCGACCGCCGAGAACATCGTTCCGGCCCGACACCGGCTCTGACGCATTCTTCGCAGCTGAAGCCCGCACCTCGGGGTGCGGGCCACAGCTCGCCGCATTTCCAGGGGGGATTCACCCCCTGTTGTCTTCGGTCCGTTCTCGCGATTCTCTGCGCCGTTCATCGTGCTGCGGGAATTCCTTGATACGCGCCCGCATCGAGGAAGGTTCCGCATGAACCGAGCACGCCCGTCACGCAGTTCACGCACCGCCCGCACCACTCCCAGCGCGCGCGTCCGCGACCGCTTCGAGGGCCCCGCAGCGGGCCGCTCCGGGACCCGGCACCGCCCCACGGCCAAGCCCAAGGGCCACGGCGGCGGCCGGCCCACCGCGCCCGGCGGCGAGTTCGCGCTGCCGAAGACGACCGCTCCCGCACTGCCCGCCGTCGAGTCGTTCGCCGAACTCGCCATGCCGACACCGCTGTTGGCCGCGCTCGGCCACGAGGGCGTGACCGTGCCGTTTCCGATCCAGGCGGCGACCCTGCCCAACTCCCTGGCCGGCCGTGACGTGCTCGGCCGCGGCCGCACGGGTTCCGGCAAGACCCTCGCCTTCGGCCTCCCCGTGCTGGCCCGTACGGCGGGCCTCCGCGCCGAGCCGCGGCAGCCGCTGGCCCTGGTCCTGGTGCCCACCCGCGAGCTCGCCCAGCAGGTCACCGACGCGCTCACCCCGTATGCCCGCGCCGTACGGCTGCGACTGGCCACCGTGGTCGGCGGAATGTCGATCGGACGGCAGGCGAACGCGCTGCGGGACGGGGCGGAGGTGGTCGTCGCGACGCCGGGACGGCTCAAGGACCTCATCGACCGAGGTGACTGCCGACTGCGCGACGTCGCCGTCACCGTCCTGGACGAGGCGGACCAGATGACCGACATGGGGTTCATGCCCCAGGTCACCGCCCTGCTCGACCAGGTACGCCCCGGCGGCCAGCGCATGCTCTTCTCCGCCACCCTGGACCGCAACGTCGACCTGCTGGTCCGCCGCTACCTGACCGACCCGGTCGTCCACTCCGTCGACCCGTCGGCGGGTGCCGTCACCACGATGGAGCACCACGTCCTCCATGTGCACGAGGCGGACAAGCACCGCACGACGACCGAGATCGCGGCGCGGGACGGCCAGGTGATCATGTTCCTGGACACCAAGCACGCGGTGGACCGGCTGACCCGGCACCTCCTCGGCAGCGGCGTCCGCGCCGCCGCGCTGCACGGGGGCAGGTCCCAGCCGCAGCGCAACCGGACCCTGGCCCAGTTCAAGGACGGTCACGTCACGGTGCTGGTGGCCACCAACGTCGCGGCACGCGGCATCCACGTCGACGACCTCGACCTGGTCGTCAACGTGGACCCGCCCGGTGACCACAAGGACTACCTGCACCGCGGTGGCCGCACGGCCCGCGCCGGCGCGTCCGGCAGGGTCGTCACCCTGGTCACCCCAGGACAGCGCCGCGACATGAGCCGGCTGATGGCCTCGGCCGGCATCACCCCGACGACCACCGCGGTGCGCTCGGGCGAGGCGGCGCTGAGCCTCATCACCGGCGCCCAGACCCCCTCCGGTGTGCCGGTCGTCGTCACCGCGCCGGCCGCGGAGCCGTCCCCCCGGGTCAGGGCCGGTGCGCCGGCCTCGACCCGGAGCCGACGAGGCCGCGCCGCTCGGGGCCGGTCCGCGGGCAAGCGCCGCGCCGCGTGACGTGTCGGCGGTGGGCCGCCGGCGATCCGGCGGCCCGCCGGAGTCTCTCGACGCGAAGCAACGAGAACCGACCAGAACGTCCACCCGTACCGCAGGAGGCAGCCGTGACACCGGTTCAGACGCATCGACGCCCCACCGCTCCCCAGTTCGCGAACAGGGCCGGTCACCCGATCCCGACCGAGCTGCGGGTCGGTGACGACATGACCGTCGAGGTCGCCCTGTCCGTCATGGCGGGTGCCGGTGTGGAGCACCTGCTCCTGTGCGACGAGGACGACGAACGCACCGGCTCGGTCTCCCGGGCCGAACTCGTCGTGCACCGCGGCAGTTCCACGTACTCGGACCGCGTCCGCCTGCGGGACGTCCTCGTCGGACCCTTCCCGCACCCTGTCGTCCGTCTCCCTCTCCTTCCCCAGTGAGGCATCATGCGCTGTGTCATCGCCCGATACCCGTTCGAACTGACCAAGGGCGGAGTGCTCGCCTCGATGGCGGGCGTCAACCCCGAGGTCGTCACCGGTGAATCCGTGACCATCGGCCGCCGCCGGTATCCCGTCAAGCAGGTCGGTGAGGTCATCACCCGGCAGGACAGCCGCGACTTCAGCGGCGGCGAGGTGTTCCGGGCCATGGTCCGCCTCGGCTTCACCTGCCACGCAGGCCCCCAGGCCGCGCCGCCCGTGGCCCCGGCTGCCCTCAACCCCCTCCAGGTCGCCTCGGCACTGCTCGGGAGCCCTGACCCGCAGAACGCCTGACGCCTACGCCTACGCCTGACGCCTCGCGGCGGGGCACTCGGCCGCCTGCCCTCCGGGAAGCCGCGACCGGATCGAGGAACTGAGCGCACATGTCCTGCTCGTAGGCCCCGCTCGTACGTCCCGCTCGTACGTCGCTCGTCCGACCCGCCCGAGCCCTGCCGGGCGGGTCGGACCGTTCGGCCGCCTGTTGCCCGCATCGGCTGCGGACAACAGGCGGCCTCTGACGTGGTGCGTGATCGGGAGCTGCCGCGCCTTCCTCACCAGGCTCGCCTGCCTCACCTGTCTCACCTGCCGCGGCTCCCGCGGGTCGGGGCGGTCACCGCACGGCACACGACGGTCGGCACCCGCGGGGAGACCGACCGGACCGCGTGTTCCTCGTCGAGAAGGAACCCAGAGCCGGTCATCTCGATGACGCGGGCCATCGCCGGGGGCGCATGGCGCAGTCGGAGGACCGTTCCGGCATCGGCGCCGAGCCAGGATGCCGTGAGGAAGGCATGGAGTCCGCTGACGTCGCAGAAGGTGACCGCCGTGAGATCGACGTCGATGCCATGGACGCCGTCGCGCAGGCATGCGGCCAGTGCGGCGTACACGCGCGGGACGGTTGCCAGGTCGATCTCTCCTGAGAGGGTGAGGAGCGCGCCAGTGGTGCGGTCGTGCCGGGAGACGTGCAACTGGGGCAGAGGCATGGTTCCTCGGTTCGCGACATCCGTCGCGGTGGTTCCGCGGGAGGGCCGGGGCCGGCCACGCGCGGTGTGCCGCCGATACGGGGGGTGTGGGTGCGGTGACGTGCGAACAACCGTTCCGTTCAGGGCGTCGACGAACTCGCCGACGCGTCGGTCGTCCGGGGAAGCGCCGTGGAACGACCGGCCAGGGACGGGCGGTGGGGACGTGCGGTGGGGGCGTCCTGACCTGGGCGCCGTGCCCTGGAGCGTTCCGACCCGGCCTGGACGGCGACGGCGACGGCGGACGACCGGCTCGCCGCCCGCTCCTGGGCGTCGCGGCCTACGGCTGCGCCCTGTCCGGGCGGTCCGAGCGGGCGTTCACGGCGCCTTGACGGGTGCGGCGCCGGAGGCGGTGGTGGAGCCGCCCATGTCCTGCGTCACGCCGACGGCCCGTGCCGGTCGTCCCCGCCCGGACCCGTGCCTTCCGCGGAGCGGGCGGTGGCGGTCCCGCGACGGGCATCCCGGAGTGACCGTAGTGGAAGGCGGCGATGCGGTCGCCGTGCTGTGAGTTGAGCCGGTGGATGAGGAGCGCGCCGAAGGCGATCACCGCGAGGATCACGATCACGGTCAGGAATGTCTCCACGGTCCTCACCTTCCCATCGGCTGGTGCCGTACCGCCGCCGGCACGGCGGCCGTCCCGACGCCCAGGCCGGCCGTCGCCACGGTCATGAGGGCCGTCACCGGGGTCATGGTCGGGACCCGTGACCGTACGGCCTGGTCGCCGGTCTCATGTCCCCCTTCGGACTCCCAGACCGCCTCCCCGGCCCGGTCGGTCTCCGCCACCGCAGGCAGGCGTGCCTCCCGCTCCATCAACAGGCTCGCGGTCGACGTGCCCAGGGGGTCGCTCGCGGCGGCCATCAGCCGGGCGGCCGATGCGGGGGACGTGTGCGGCGGGATCACCAGGAGGTTCCAGCGGCCCACATGGTAGGAGAGCAGCAGCACTTCGTGGGGGTCCTGCTCGGACCGGAACCAGCCCACTTTCACCACGTGCCCCGCGACGGGCACCTTGCGCGGAACGACCGGCCAGTGGACGGGATTCACCGTCACCCGGGTGATCCGCCCCCACAGCGGGTCCAGCACGGCCGTCAGGGAAGGGAGTTCCGCTTCGAGATCGCGGGAGCGCGGCCACCACGCGCCGTCCAGCAGGGCAGGTGCGGGACCGACGGGAGCCAACGACAGACGGAGCGAGGGCGAGAGCGGATGCGAGGAGGAGGAGCGGGCGGCGGCTTCGGCTGTCGGCGGGTGGGAAATGGTCATGGTCATGACGCGAACCCTGCCCCGGGCCGATCACGACCGGCCCGGTGTATTCGATCGCCGAAAACAACACGAGCCTGAAAGCCGGTGTGTGAAATATCCTCGGTGTCTTCGAGCGTACTCCTCGGCCGGGCCCGGCGGACCGCCGGGCCCGGCCGAGACCCCGTCCGTGGGCCCTCCCGCTGACCGTCGTCGGCGGCCACCGGCGTTAGCCGGTAGCGGGGGCGGCGTCCGGAACGGCTGGCAACGCCTCTTCGGGGAGTGGGGCGGGCCCCGGGGAGCATGTCGCACCCCGGCTCCGACGTCAGCGTCGCTCCGACGGGGGACCGAGAGCCCTCGTCGATTCCCTGGGGAAGTGCGGGTCCGTGGCGACATCACGACTGCTCGTCACCGCCCGGCCGCGCACGGGCTGCCAGATCCGTCCGCCGCGACGACGCGCCGCTTGGCTGTGTTACGCACCGCACCGCGCACGTACCGCACACAAGCGCACCGTACGCGCCCACCGCACGCGGACACATCGCCCGCCGGTGAGCGCGCGTGCCGCCGCGCCGTGCCACCTCGCCGCCATCCGCCGCCCGACAAAACCGCTGGCCGTGGGCGGGTACCGGCGTAGGGCCCGGAGTAGAGTGAGGACGGGGAGCCGGTCCGGGAGCCCAGGACGAGTGGCGGTGACCATGGCGACACTGCACCAGCGGAAAACCCACCGCGAAGCGATCATGAAGACCCTGTACGACGACATGGAAGGCAGTGGCCTTCCCGACGTCTCCGGGGCCAGGCTGCGCGACGAGTTGGAGATCCCCGAGCACGATCTGGCGGCGGCCTGCACCTACCTGGTGGGCGAGGGGCTCGTCACGGTCCGCTGGGCCCATGGAGAGGTGCCTGCGACGGTCGTGCTGACGCATCAGGGGATACGGCTCATGGAGGCCGCGGAGGAGAACCGCGGCTGACCGCGCGAGGGCGCCTGGGACACCGGGGCCGGGGTACTCGTACGTACCACCCGGCAGAGCGTGCAGACAGGGAGCAGGCCATGATCCGTCCAGCCGACATCCGCGAGTGGCGCAACCAGGACGTGGTCGACGAGAAGCAGCGCAAGATCGGCATGCTCGAAGCGGTCTACGTCGACACCGCCACCGACGAGCCGGCCATGGCCACCGTCCGGACCGGACTGCCCACCCGCCACCGGCTGGTGTTCGTCCCCCTCGACGACGCGGTCCTCGGACCGGCCTACGTCCGGGTCTCCTACACCAAGGGACAGGTGCGCAGGGCCCCGTCGATCGGGACGGACGACGTCCTGCCGGCCGAGCAGGAGGAGGAGATCTTCCAGCACTACGGGCTGACGTACCGGCCGGGGGCGGCCGGCGAACGTCAGCTCGCACGCCGGTGACCGCGCGCCCCCGGCACGGAGGAGATGGTCCGCGGTGATGGCGCTCTTTCTTCTGCTGGTCCTGGTGGCCGTCGTCCTGGGAATCATCGGTGTGACGGCGGAGGGGCTCGGCTTTCTCCTGGCCATCGGCATCGTGGTCCTCGCCGCAACCGTGATCTTCTTCGCGGTGCGGGTGTCCCTGCGCACCAAGCGGCGTCCCCTCCGCTGATGCCGGGGCCGAGGCCGACGCGGTGGACGACGCCGTGCCGTGGACGGGCGCTCGGGAGGTGGCGTACGCATCGCCGTGTCAGGCGGGTCGAACCGGCGCGATCGTCGTGTCGGGCTTGAGCGATCGTCGTGTCGGGCGGGCGCGATCGTCGTGTCGGGCGTGCGCGCGGGGATCCGTCGGGGGACCATCGGTCACCGGTGTGTCGGTTTCCCTGCCGTGTGTCCGGTTCCCGACGCGCCCCGGTCCTCGGTGCGGGGCCGTCATGGCGGGAGGACGGCATGGTCGAGGGTGCGGTACCCGGTACGGGGGACGAGGAACGGTCGCGGCCGGCGGCCGAGCCGGACCTCTGGCGGCAGGTGGTCGAGCAGCTGAGCACCGCTGTGATGGTGGTCGATCCGGCCGCACGGATCCTCGCTGTCAACCCGGCCGCCGAGCGGCTGCTGGGCCGTACCGCCGACGCGATGCGCGGAAGGGACGCGCACGAACTGCTGCACCGGGACGCGGGCGGCGGCGCTCTGGTCCGCGAGCGCTGCCCGCTGCTCCGGGCGCTGGCCGAGAGGGCTGCCGCGGGCGGGGACGGCGACAGTTACCTGCGCGGTGACGGCCGCCTGATCACCATCGCCTGGTCCGCCTCTCCCCTGACGGACTCCGGCTCCTTCACGGGCATGGCCGTGCTGTTCACCGACTCCACGGGCGGCCGCGGCACGCGCCGGGAGCGCGCGGAACGGGCGGAGCGGGCTGCCTACACCAGTGCCCTGGAGGACCTCACCGAGCGGCTGACGCTGGTCGCGGACATCACCGACGTACTGGGCCAGACCCTGGACGCCGACGAGGCCCTCGCCCGGCTGGGCCGCCTGCTGGTACCCCGCCTCGCCGACTGGACCGCGGTGGACCTCCGGACCGGCTCCGGGCAGGTGCACCGCGTCGCGGTGACAGGTCCCACGGGCCGCGACACGGCACTGGAGGGCGGGCGCGAGCACCTCCCCGAAGCGGGGGAGGCGGACCCGTCGCCCCTCGTCCAGGTGCTGAACGGCGGTGATCCCGTGCTGTGGGACAGCGTGGGAGCGGCCGTATCGCCCGGCTCACCCCTGGCCGCCCACCACGGCGACTTCCTGCGGACGGTGGGCGCGACATCCGTCGTCACGGTGCCGCTGGGCTCGGGACCGCGGATCACCGGCGCCCTGACGCTGGTCCGCACCGACCCCGCGCACCCCTTCGACGCCGCCGACCTGGAGGTGGTGAGCGACATCGGCCACCGGGTCGGTCTGGTCGTCGACAACGCGCGACGGTTCGGCCGCCAGCGTGCCGTCGCCGAGGCCATGCAGCGCAACCTGCTCGGTCCGCTGCCCCGGCACGGCCGACTGCGGCTGGCCGCCCGCTACCAGCCCGCCCCCGTCGGGTCCCAGGTCGGCGGTGACTGGTACGACGCGTTCGAGCTGAAGGACGGCACGCTCGCGCTGGTCATCGGCGACGTCGTGGGCCACGACCTGACCGCGGCGGCCGGCATGTCCCAACTGCACGGCATCCTGCGCTCCCTGGCCTGGGACCACGGAGGGCCGCCGGGCAGCGTTGTCGACCACCTCGACGACGCCATGCCCGCGATCACCACCGTTCCCATGGCCACCCTCGTCCTCGCCCGGGTCGAAGGCCATCCGCACGACGGCCCATGGACCCTGCGGTGGACCAGCGCCGGGCATCCGCCGCCGCTGCTCCTCACTCCCGGCGGACACGCGCGGTACCTCGAAGCCGGGCAGGGACTCCTCCTCGGCGCTCACCTGGGCGACGGAGGCAGTCGGCCGAACGCCACGGAACCCCTGCCGCCGGGTTCCACGCTGCTGCTCTACACCGACGGCCTGATCGAGATCCCCGGCAGTGACCTCGACACCGGCCTGACCCGCCTGCGCCGCCACGCCCTGGGGCTCGCGCACGCGTCCCTGGACACACTGTGCGACCAGTTGCTCGCCCGTATGCCACCCGGCAGCACCGACGACGTGGCCCTCCTCGCCCTGCGGCTGCCGTCGGCGTGACAGCGGGCGGGCGACGTTCCGGAACCGTCCCGCACGGTGGTAGCGCACATCGCCGCCTCCCTGCCGCAAGGCCCTCAGCCCGCTTGTCCACCGTCAGCACGGCACCGGGCAGCGGGTGAGCGAGTCGCGGCGCGCAGCCGGATCCCGGATCCCGCCGCTCCCGGACGATCCCGGTCTCAGCCCCTCATCGAGCCCGAACCGTCACACGGCATCATGCAGGCGTGATCACCATTCATCTCAAGTATGAGATCGACGCCGACAAGCTCGAGGATTTCGAGGAATACGGCCGCCGCTGGGTCCGGCTCGTCAACCGTTTCGGCGGGACGCACCACGGCTACTTCCTGCCGAGTGAGGGCGACAGCGACATCGCCTACGCCCTGTTCTCGTTTCCCAGCCTGGCCGCGTACGAGCAGTACCGCACGGACAGCATGTCCGACCCGGAGTGCCGGGAAGCGTTCCAACTGGCCCGTGACACCCGCTGCATCAGACGGTACGAGCGCCGGTTCCTGCGACCGCTCGACGGCGTGTCCTAGACCGGAGGAAGGCGCGGGGTGCGGTTCTCCCGCGCGGCCACGCGCAGCGCTGCGACGACGGCCGTGGTCGTCGGGTTCGCCGTCTCGGTGCGACGCGTCGCGGCGAACAGCAGACGCCGGACAGGGCGGTCCTCGATGGGCACCGTGCGGATTCCGGGTGTGGCCGGGTCGATAGCGGTCCGGGGGACGAGCGCGGTGGCGAGGCCGGCCCGTGCGACGGCGAGCTGGGCGGCGATGTCGGCGGTGACGTAGCGCGCCGTGGGGGTGAAGCCGGCCTGGTGACAGGCGTGCAGGATGGCCTGTCCGCAGGCCGTGGTGGGCGGCGGCACGGCGAGGCTGTGCACGGCCAGTTCCCGCAGGGCTACGGGCCGCTCGTCGCCCTGGCCGGCCGCGGTGACGACGAGCAGCGGATCGTCGAGCAGCGGGGAGACCTCGATGCCCCGGGGTGTGGCATCGGGCAGGTGGTGATACCGCTGCCCCAGCACCACATCGACGGTGCCGAGGGTGAGTTCCCGCAGTTGCGCCTGGTCGGTGACGAGACAGGTCACGGTGAGCTGCGGGTGCTCCGATCCCAGCGCGGTCAGTGCGGGGGCCACGATCCGGGCGACGGTCGAGGGCAACGCGGCGAGCGTGGCGGTGGTGCCGACCGTGCCCTTGACCGCCGCGACGGCACTCTCGGCCTCCTGCACGGCGGCGAGGATCCGGTCGGCGTGTTCGAGCAGCACCCGGCCCGCCTCCGTCAGCGCCACGGTCCGCCCGTCGGGGCGCAGCAGATCGACTCCCACATCGCGCCGCAGCGCGGACAACTGCTGGGACACGGCACCGGCGGACAGCGCCAGAGACTGGGCGGCCGCGGCGATGGAGCCGCGGGCGGCGACGGTCTTGAGCATGTGCAGGCGGCGGACATCCAGCATGACTCGATAGATTACCTAAAGGGTTCCATCAGAAATACACCCCTTGACCTATTGAGTCATGGTGAGCGACCTTCAGCCCATGGAGATCCTCGACTGCATCGCCGCGGTTGCCCGGCCCATCCACGATTTCGGTGACGAGTTCATGTCCGACGAGGCGACCGCCGCCGTCGGTCTGCGTGCCGGCTTTCCCGCAGGGCGCGGCTTCTACTGCCGCGGCCGGTTCGGGGTGCTCGGCGAGGCGTCGGTCGACGTGGTCCAAACGGTGCAGGGCTTCCTCGGCCCCGGCCTGGTCACCGCGGGCTGGCTGGCGGGACGGCCCGTGATGCCGGCGGAGGAAGCCGTCGGCTGGTATGCGCAGGCCGTCCGCACGTGGGGGCACGCCCACATCCCCGCGGACGTCGACGTGGAACACTTCAATCGCCTGGCGCAGCGGATGATCGACGCCGCCGACGCCGACGCGCTGCCTCTGTTCGCCGGCTGGCGCACACAGCCCTGCCCCACCGACGACCCGGTCGGTGCGGCCATGCAGCGCATACACGTACTGCGCGAACACCGTGGCGCCTGCCATCTGGCGGCGGTGCGCCTGAGCGGGCTGAGCTCCCGAGAGGCAATGGTCATCAACCTCGGCGTCGAGCAGGCGACCCACTACGGCTGGCAGGACCCACAGCCTGTTGCCGAAAAGCTGGTCCCGCGATGGCGGCGGGCCGAGCACCTCACCGACGAGCTGCAGGCGCCGCTCTACGCCACGCTGGGCGACCGGCAACGTACCGAATTCGTCCAGCTCGTGCGTGCGTTGACCGCCACCCCGGCCCCGTGACCGACGTCGAGAGCGCCAACGGCCACACGAAGCCCGCCAACACCCGCCGCGTACCCGAGTCTCTCGGCACCCTCTTCCTGCACGTCACCACGGATCTCGTCGGGATCCCAGCAAGCGCGGCTCAACAGGTGCTGCAGCCCGGCAGGAGTGCGGTGAACGGCATGCTCGGCCGGCGGCCGGCTGTTCGTGCGGCCACCGGCCCGAGCAGGCCGTGCACATAGGTCCGCATCCGCCGCCGAGAGCCGCCGGCGGATACCGATCGCTTCGGCGAGCGCATCGACTCGGGCGGGCCGGCCAGCCTGCCGCCGGTCCCGGGCCGAGCCCGGAGAGCCCCGACCCGCATATCGCCCCGAAGGCGCGACACCGACTCAGCGTCGTCCAGGAACAGTGGCCGAACTGCAGACCCTGCACCCGAAGGACGTCAAGGCTCTCGGGCCGGGGCAGCGCGTGCCTCAAGCGGGCCGGAGATCTTGGAGGTGAACCACCCGACCTGGGTGATATTCGTACCCCCGGGGCTTCCTCCTCCGGAAGTCGTCACGCCGGGTCGATGCGGGAGACGCTGCCACGCAGGTCGAGCACGTACAGCTCGCCATTACCTCCCTGCACGAACGAGACGACCCGGCCGCCGTCGACTCCGAGGTCGCTCACGCCGGTCACCTTGCCGTTCTCCATCTGCAGAGCGCGGATGGTGCCGTCGCAGTAGTCGCTGAAGACGTACTGACCCTTGAGGTCCCGGATCGCCTCGCCTCGGTAGACGTATCCGCCGGTCACCGAGCAGCCAGGCCCGCTGCGGTCGTACTCGTGAATCGGCGGTACGTGGTTCGCGGGCTCCGTGCCGCCCCGGAAGGGATGGTTGCCCTCCATCTGGGACCAGCCGTAGTTCTCGCCACCCTTGCTGGTTGCCGGGGCCCAGTCGATCTCCTCCCAGGCGCTCTGGCCGACGTCCCCGATCAGCAGGTCGCCCGTGCCCGCGTCGAAGGAGAACCGCCACGGATTGCGCAACCCGTACGCCCAGATCTCGTCCTTCGCGTTCGGGTCGTCCACGAACGGGTTGCCCGGCGGGATCGCGTACGGCTTGCCGCCGCTCGGGTCGATCCGCAGCAGCTTGCCGAGCAGCGTGCCGAGGTTCTGGCCGTTGCCGTGCGGGTCGCCACCCGAGCCGCCGTCGCCGAGCGCGATGTAGAGGTAGCCGTCGGGGCCGAACTTGATGTCGCCGCCGTTGTGGTTCGCGTAGGGCTGTGTCTGAGTGAGGACGGTGCGCCGGGTGTCCGGCTGGATCCTGCCGTCCCGCACCGCGAACTCGTCCACGGTACTGGTGCCTTGGAGGTTCGTGAACGAGATGTAGAAGTGCGCGAACTCCTTGTCGAACGTGATGCCCAGCAGGCCGCGTTCGCCGTTGGTGGTGGTCTCGCCGGATATGTCGAGGACGGGCGCGCCGAGCCCTTCATCGCCCAAGACCCTTACCCTGCCCGCGCGTTCGGCTATCCAGACCGTGCCACCGGGGCCGGCGGCGCCGGCGGATGGATTCTGGGCCGTGGCCACTTTCTTGAGCACGGCCTTCGCTGCCGGACGTGGGGCGCTGAGCTCGTCGGCAGACGCCGTGGTCAAAGCGAGGGAAACGACGAGGCAGAGGGTGCCGATGATCGCCGAGCTCCTGGTGCGAACTTTCACCGTGATCCTCCTAGCGGCAGCGAACGGGGGAGAGCACCCGGCTGCCAGGGGCAGAGACAGGTGGGTGTCGTCCACGCCGGCACGCGAACCTGGGGGGTGGGGGGATGGTGCGCTACTGGCACAGGGGAGGCTACCGGGACAGGGGTTGTTGAAATAGATCAGACTCCGCCACCCATTTACCTCCGCTCCCCCCGGTTGGCTCCCTTGAGGAGGATCTTGACGCCGCTGACGTACACGCCGCCGCCGGGGCGCACCTCGACGGTGCGGAAGCCAATCTCTCGTCGACGCGGTGGACGGTGCGGCGGTCACCGGCGCGGAGCGCGACCTCGTTCGCGGGCGAGGGCCCGGGCGAAGCCCAGGAGGGCGGCCTCCGCGGCCGAGTAGGCCACTCCCCCGAAGACCCCGCCCCCGCGCTCGGCGGAGACGGACGACAGGAAGACGATGCGGCCGAAGCCGCGCTCGGCCATTCCGGGCGCCACGCGGTGGGCGAACAGGAAGCTTCCTTCCTCGGAGATTGACCTCGACGATCCGGTCCCACTCCTCGTGCGTGACGTCGAGGAAGCGGGTCGGAGACGTGACCCCCGCGTTGTTCACCAGGGCGCCGATCGGCGGGAGTGCCGCTTCGGCGCCGTGATCGCGGCGTCGACCGCGTCTCGCGTCGCCGCGCAGGCGGGAGGCGGCCGAGGCCCTGCGCGGGGCACTGGACCGGCTCCGGGAGGCCTTCGACTCGGGCGCGGACCTGACGGCGACGGCCGAGGCCGACCTCGGCTTCCACCTCCTGCTGTGCGAGCTGTCCGGCAACTCCATGCTGGTCAGGACCTGGCGGCACCGGGAAGGGCCGATCCGCGTGACCGTGATGAGCGCCGGCGACGAGCAACGCCGCCTGCCGATGTCCGCCGTTCGGCACGAACCCATCGTCGACGCCATCGAGCGCGGCGACGAGGCCGGCGCGCTGGAGGTACTGCGAGAGCACATGGCCCTGGCCGGCTCCCAGTTGGCCGACCCCGACGACCGCGCCTGAGCGGCACAGGCGCGGGGCGCGGGACGGTCAAGCGCCCCGGGCGTGACGGCAGAGTCCCGGCTCCGCACCGCTTCAGGGCCGACGCCCCGGCCACCGACATGTCGTGGGTCCTCGGCGACGACGACGGCACCGACCCGGTCCCCCGGTCCCCCGGTCAGCATTCGCCGGACACCGAGATGACCCGAAAAAGTCCGCCATCTCATGGCAACCCTTTGCGGAGCCTGCGGCAACAAGGAAGCGGATTCGGCCAGTTCGTCTGTCCGGATCCGCCTTCTCTCGTGAACGGCTCGCAAGGAGAACCTGCTCCCCATGAACAACCCCACGAACGGCGGGCGCCGCGGGCGTCACCGTCGTCGCTGGACCGCCACCGCCGTGCTGCTCGGCGCGCCCCTCGCCGTCGTGCCGTACCTCCTGTTCACGCAGGAGGACTCGCAGGCCGCCACCGTCGACGCGGACGCCTACTACCGGCTGGTCTCCGTGCGCAGTGGCAAGGTGCTGGACGTCAACGGCTACTCCACCGCCGACGGCACCCGTATCCAGCAGTGGACCGACCAGAACACCGCCAACCAGCAGTGGAAGCTGAAGTCCGCCGGGGGCGGCTTCTACGAGCTGGTGAACCGCAACAGCGGCAAGGTGCTGGGCATAGCCAGGAACTCGACTGCTCGCGGGGCCGCCGCCGAGCAGCAGACCGACAGTTCGGCCACCTCCCAGGAGTGGCGGATCGACGACGTGAGCGGTTCCGGGGCCGTCACCCTCACCTCCCGCAGGAGCGGCCAGGTCCTGGACGTCTCCGGTGGCTCCACGGCACAGGGCGCGGCGGTCATCCAGTATCCCGCCAAGGGCAGCACCAACCAGCAGTGGAAGCTGGTGAAGACGGGCGGGACCGGCGGGACCGGCGCGTCCGGGAACGGCGGTACCGGGAACACCGTCAAGGCCGGACCGTATGTGTGGAAGAACGCCCAGGTGGTGGGCGGCGGTTACGTCACCGGTCTGGTGTTCAACCAGAAGGAGAAGGGGCTGCTGTACGCGCGTACCGACATGGGCGGCGCCTACCGCTGGGACACCGGGGCCGAGCAGTGGATCCCGCTGACCGACTGGGTCGGCGAGAAGGACTGGAACCTGCTGGGCATCGACTCGCTGGCCACCGACCCCTCCGACCCCGACCGGCTCTACCTCGGGGCGGGCACCTACACCAACGAGTGGGCGGGCAACGGCGCGATCCTGCGTTCCACCGACCGGGGCCGCACCTTCAAGCGCACCGACCTGCCGTTCAAGCTGGGCGCCAACGAGGACGGCCGCGGGGCGGGCGAACGGCTCGTGGTCGACCCCGCGGACAACGGCACCCTCTTGCTGGGCAGCCGCAAGAACGGCCTGTGGCGCAGCACCGACCACGGTGCGACATGGCGTCAGGTCTCCTCGTTCCCGGTCAAGGACGGGGCGGGCAGCGGCGCGGGCATCTCCTTCGTGACGTACGGCCCGGCCGGCAGCAAGACGATCTACGTCGGTGTCGGCGACAGGTCCACCTCCCTGTACCGCTCCACCGACGGCGGCAGCAGCTGGCAGGCCGTCTCCGGTCAGCCCACCGGTCAGATGCCGCAGCACGGGGTGCTCTCCGGTGACGGGTCGCTGTACCTGACGTACACCGACAACCTCGGGCCCAACGGCGTGACGGCGGGCTCGGTGTGGAAGTACACGCCGGACCGCGGGGTGTGGAAGAACATCTCCCCGTCCCAGGGCAACTACGGGTTCTCCGGTCTGGCCGTCGACCCGCGCAAGCCCTCCACGGTGATGGTCACCACCCTCGGCCGCTGGTGGCCCGAGGACGAGATCTACCGGACCACCGACGGCGGCGCGAACTGGAAGGCACTGGCCGACAAGTCGGTGCGCAGCGCCTCCGCCGCTCCCTACGTCGGCACCCACACCGGGCACTGGATGACCGCCCTGGCCATCGACCCCTTCGACTCCGGGCACGTGCTGTACGGCACCGGCAACGGCATCCTGCGCAGCAAGGACGCCGGCGCCTCCGACAGCGGCGGCACCAGCCACTGGACCATGGGCGCCCGAGGGCTGGAGGAGACCGCGCTGATGGACGCGATCGCCCCTCCGGGCGGCGCCGCCGTCATCACCGCCATGGGCGACCAGGGCGGCTTCCGGCACGACTCCCTGACCAAGGTGCCCTCCGGTCGGCTGAACAACCCGATGATGACCAACAGCACCGACATCGACTTCGCCCAGTCGAAGCCCTCGATGATGGTCCGCGTCGGGCGTGGTGGCGCGCAGGACGGCGCGTACTCCACCGATGGCGGCGTCAGCTGGAACGGCTTCAAGGCGGAGCCCGTTCCCTCTGCCCAGGACGGTCACATCGCGCTCTCGGCGGACGGCTCCACCATCGTCTGGACCGAGGCCGGTGAGGCCCCCTACCGCTCGACCGACAACGGGGCGAGCTGGT
The DNA here is from genome assembly GCF_042802995.1 of Streptomyces sp. NPDC057438. Classification (NCBI taxonomy): domain Bacteria; kingdom Bacillati; phylum Actinomycetota; class Actinomycetes; order Kitasatosporales; family Streptomycetaceae; genus Streptomyces; species Streptomyces sp. NPDC057438. The sequence goes on along the minus strand of NZ_JBHVDD010000096.1, from coordinate 18,502 downwards.
CCAGGGTCGGCGGCCTGGGCAACGGCGCCGTGGTCGTCGCCGACCGCTCCTCGGCCAGGACGTTCTACTCGCTGTCCGGCGGCACGCTGCACGCCAGCACCGACGGCGGCGCCACCTTCACCGCCCGCTCCGGAGACCTGCCCTCCGGCCGGCTCACGGCCGTTCCCGGCGTCGCGGGGGACCTCTGGATCGCCGGCCGCGGCAAGGGGCTGCTGCACTCCACCGACGGCGGCCGCACCTTCACGACCCTCAAGTCGGTGCAGTCCGCGTCCGCCCTCGGCTTCGGCAAGGCCGCGTCGGGCGCCGACTACCAGGCGCTGTACCTGATCGGCACCGTCAAGGACGTCACCGGCGTCTTCCGCTCCACGGACAAGGGCGCCACCTGGCTCCGCGTCAACGACGACGCCCACCAGTGGGGCAGCATCGGCGGCACCGGCGTCGTCACCGGCGACCCGGACACCTTCGGCCGGGTCTACGTCGGCACCAACGGACGCGGTCTGCAGTACGGCGACCCGTCCTGACCTCTTCCCCCCGAGGCCCCCGCCCGCCCGTGCGGGGCGGGGCCGGGGGCCACCCGGCCCACGGCCCCGCCCCCTCGGCCCTCCGCGGGCCGGGGCTCAGCGGACCGACCTCGCCAGGGTGGTGACGCGGTGGAGGAGGTGTTCCAGCGGGCCGCGGCGGAAGAAGCGGGACCAGACCGTCGCGAACAGGACGGCCCCGGCGATGAACGAGAGCAGCAGGGTGGTGGAGGCCGACTCCGGTGGGGCGGCCGCCTCGCCGGGGAGGGCGAGGATCACCAGGATGTGGCTCACGTAGAGGGTCAGCGACATGGTGCCGACGGCGATGACCGGGGTCGCCGCCCGGGCCAGCCACGGCAGCCGGTCCACTGCCACCGTCAGGCACAGGAGCACGGTGATCGCGATGCCCAGGCTGCCGATCAGGTCGAACGTGGAACCGCTGTGCGGCTCGGCCGCCAGCAGCCCCCACGCGTCGGAGCCCCACAGTCCGCCGCCGACCGGCATGTCGAAGGACGCCGACGCCGCGCCGGAGTCCTTCACGGCCTCGAACTCCTCCGGGGAGGGCATGCCGGACATGATCTTCTGATCGCCGCCGGACACCCGCAGCACCAGCCACGAGACGCCGTACCCGAACGCGATCAGCGCCGGGCCGACCACGGCCAGCCGTCGCCGTACCGTGCCGGAGGCGAGATCCAGCCGGCCCAGCGCCATACCGGTGACGACGAACGTCATCCAGGTGATCGCCGGGTAGAGACCGGTCAGCAGCAGGTCGAGGACGCCGACGCCGGAGAGGCGGGCGATCGGGTCGTAGGAGTCGATGCCGCGCACGAGCGATTCGCTGAGCAGCGCCCGCAGGGCGAACGCCACCTGCGGCGTGACGACCGCGAGCACGACCGCGACGGTCGCGAGCGTCCTGGCCCGCAGCCGCAGCAGGGGCAGGGCCAGCAGGAAGTACACGGCGTAGAAGTTGAGGATGCCGGCGCCGCCGAAGTTCGTCATCGCCAGCGCGACGCCCAGGGCCAGCAGGACCACGGCCCTGATCACGATCCGGGCCCTCGCCTGTCGGCCGGCCAGGCCGGTCTTCGGTTCCAGGCGGCCCGCGATCAGCGTCAGCGAGAACCCGGCGAGGGTGGCGAACAGCGCCGAGGCGCGGCCGCTCGCCAGGCCCAGGAACCAGTCGCCGACGCCGCCCCCCGGCGTCGGGAAGGGGCCCACATGCACGGCGAACATCCCGAACACGGCCAGGGCGCGGGCCAGGTCCACCGCGACCAGCCGCGCCGTCGGCGCGGCGCGTTCCGCCATCGTGGCGGCCCGGGGCGCGGCCCCGGGTGCGGCCAAGGAGGGCGGTGGCGGCTTCTCGGTGCTTTCGGTCTCGGTCACCGGGGCCACGTTGCCGGGGCGGGCGTAGGGCCAACCACCCTGCACCCCACGGGAGTTGCCCCGCCGGTCGGCTGTCGCGACCCCGCCGGTCGGCGGGGCCGGGGTCCGGCCCGACGGACCCGTCAGCGGCAGTCGTACGTGACCGGGACGGAGACCGTCCGCCGGGACGGCGAGAGGAGGCGCAGTTCGGCGCGGGCTTCCTGACGCCCCTTGCCCTGGAACGTCCACAGCAGGTGCAGACGGGCCTGGCGCTGGTCCCGGACCAGTACTTCACGCAGGACGCCCGAGGAGGTGCCGTCGCTGCGGATCCAACGGTAGGAGAGCGTGCCCGGACGGCCGTTCGTCCTGACGAGGCCGACGATGTCCGCGGTGCCGTCGCACCCCAGGACCTTCGGCTTGACCGTGGCCGCCACGGATCTCACCTGTACGGAAGGGCCGAGGCGCTGCCAGGCGAGGAAGGCGAGGACGCAGAGCAGCACCAGGGCGGGCAGGGCGTGCCGGCGCAGCCGTCTTCGGCGGGGCACGTGGACGGGTGGCACCGCGGGCAGCGTCCGGTGGGTGCGGTGCGCGACCTCGGGGGTCACCCCCGGGCCGAAGCGCAGCAGGGTGCCCTCGACACGGTCGGGCGGCGTCGGACCCGGCCCCTGATACGACTCCGGCTCCGGCCCCGTGAAAAGCATCCTGGTGGGCTCGGCCGCGGGCCGCGTCGGGGACTCCTCGACGAGCGTGTCACCGGACTCTGGCCGCTGGATCCAGTGGCTGGCCAGCACGGTGGCGCTGTATCCGGCGTCTTCGGAAGCGGGTTCACCGCTCGGGGGACGGGCGTCGACGGGGTCGCGACGGACGGTGGTGCCGTGCTCGTCGGCCGGTCCGGGAGGGACGGTGGTGCCCGGCTCGTCGTCGGGCCCCAGGCGAACGGTGACTCCCCCCTCCCCGGTCGCACCGAGCCGGACGGTCCCGCCGTGCTCCCCATCCGCACCGAGCCGGACGGTCCCGCCCTGCTCGTCGACGCGGTGGAAGAGAACGGTGGCGCCCCGGTCCCCGGCCGGACCGAGAGTGACGGTCGCGCCCTGTTCCCCGGCCGGACCGAACCGGACGGTGGCCTCCCCCGCCCCGGCCGCATCGAACCGGACAGTGTCCTCCGGCTCTCCGACCGGACCCAGCACCTCGGTCGCCTCGGCGTCATCGGACGGCGGCTCGGGCCAGTCGACCGGTCCGCTCGGTCCACCCGGCCCGTACGGCCCGTTCGGCGGCGCGGTCACCGGATCTCGCACTGTCTGGTCAGCAGCTGCTGCGACGCGCCGCCGTCGGCGGAGGCCGGGCTGGTCGTGCCCTGGACAGCCCAGTAGCAGCCACCGCGTCCGAAGGTGTGGTCGACGGTGATCGTGTACCGCGTCGCTCCCGTGCGCTGGAAGGTCTGGGACGCACCGTCCGCGGCACCGAGCTGTCCGAAGGTGTCGCCCTTGAAGAACGAGACGGTGACGGAGACCGGCCCGGTGCCGTCCGCGGTGATCTCGATGGTCGACGTGGCGGTCGTGGGACCCGTCTGCCGGAAGGCCGACACCGAGACGTCCTTGACGGCCGTGGCGGCGGGCGCGGAGGGGGCCGACGTCGTCGGCGCCGCCGTGCTCTCCGTGTCGCCGGGCGGTGTCGTCTCCGGACCCCCGGTCGAGGTGGCGGAGGCCGACGGCTCCCCCGTGTCGGTGGCCGTCGGCGCCGAGGGCGACAGACCGGGCGACGCCGACGCGTCCGCCGACTCGGTCGGGGACGAGGACGCGGAGGCGGACGGGGAGCCGGAGGAGGACTCGGCGGCGGGCCCCGACGGGTCCGCACCGGGCCCGGCGCTGGTGGTGGCCAGGGCCTGGGCCGCCTCCTGCGGAGCGGCTCCCGGGGCGTACTGGATGCCGTAGGTCAGGAGGACTCCCAGGAGCGCGGCGGCCCCGGACACGAGCATCCCGGGCCGACCGGGCCGCCAGGACCGCGCCCAGCCCCGGCCCGACCCCTGGCTCAGCACCGTACGCGCGGTGTCCGTGCTGCTTCGGGGGCCACCGCGGGCCGAGGGCAGCAGCAGGGGCAGCAGCGCCACCAGCGCGGCGAGGCGGCCGCGACCGCGTTCCTCCCAGTCGGGCCCGTAGGCGCCGCCGGCTGCCGTCTCCAGGTCCGTGACGAACGCCTCGACCTCCACGGGCCGCTGCTCCGGGTCCTTGGCCAGCCCCCGCCGCACCAGGTCCCGCAGGGGTTCGGGGACCTCACCCGCGGGGACGGGCGCGTCGATGTGCTGGAGGGCGAGCTCGGCGAAGTTGTCCCCCGCGTACGGCTTGTGGCCCGTCAGGCACTCGAAGAACGTGGCGGTGGCCGCGTACACGTCGGCGGCGGGGGAGGCGGGCGCGCCCGTCCACTGCTCCGGGGCCATGTAGGACGGCGTTCCCGCCACACCGGCGCTGGTGCCCGCGTCCACCGCGATCCCGAAGTCGACGAGCTTGGACTCCCCGTCGGGGACGACCAGCACGTTCTCCGGCTTGTAGTCGCGGTGGACGACGCCGACGCGGTGCGCGTCGGCGAGGCCGAGCAGCGACCCCTTGAGGATGACGAGCGCGGCCTCGGGGTCCAGCGGGCCCTGTCGGGCGAGCAGTGTCCGAAGGGACACTCCGTCCACCAGTTCCATCACGATGGCGGCGCCGTGCGGGCTCTCCACGTACTCGTACAGGCCGGTCACGTGCGGGCTCTGCAGTCCGCCGAGCAGCCGCGCCTCGGCCCGGAAGTCGCGTACGAAGCCCGGACGGGTACGCAGGGGCTCGCTGAGGTACTTCACGGCGACCGGAACACCGGTCTCCTCGTGCACGGCGAGTACGACCCGCCCGCTCGCGCCGGACCCGAGTTCGAGTGACTCGGTGTATCCGGGCACCGCCCATGTGTTCATTCCACCCCCAAGGCCGCCGTGCGCCGCCGTCCCGCCCGCTCCCGTGGGACCGGGTCGCGTGGAGAGTGAGACACATATTCGGCCATGGCGGTTGCGGTACGCCAGCCATGTGTTCGAAACGGGACCCGCGGGTCGTTTCCGGACAGTTCTCCCGGGCACTCGCGAGCCGACCGACAGGAGGTACCGCATGGCCGGGAAACGACAGCCACGCAAGGGCGACCGAGTGTCGTGGAAGAGTCATGGGGCCGAAGCCACGGGCCAGGTCGAGAAGAAGATCACCGAACGGACCGAGGCGGCCGGACGCACCGTCGACGCCTCCGCCGAGGACCCTCAGTACCTGGTCCGCAGCGACACGTCCGGGCGCACGGCCGTCCACAAGCCGCAGGCGCTGCGCGGCAGGAAGAAGGCGTGAAGCCCGCACCGGGCGGTCAGGGGGAGACCGCTTCCCGGTCGGACGCCGGCCAGACGTACGGCAGGTCGTCCGGTACGCCGGGGAAGGATCCGGCGTAGACGGCCGGGTCCTTGCGGAGCAGCGCGGAGCGGTGGCTGCGGTGGAAGGCGTCGTCACCGAGCCAGGGCGGCAGCTCCCCGGCGGCCGCCAGCCGCGCCTGGTCCCGGGCCGTGACGCCCGGCCGGAACGCCGTGAAATCGGTGACCAGGGTGGCCGCGCAGGTGTCCCGGTGCCCCAGCTCGCACCACACCGCGCAGATCTCCAGCCCGTACCGGACCAGCGCCTCCTCGTAACCCGCCCACATCCGCACCGCCGGATGACGCCGCCACCCGTAGCCCGGCCGGACGAGCCCGCGCAGCACCTGCAACGCCTCGACCCGCTGTTTGCCGAGCCGACGCCGGTCCAGGGCCTCCGCCGAGGCCCGGAAGTCGGGATAGGGCAGGAAGGTCTGCATGCCGTCGCCCCTCTCTACGCGCGCCGGCCCGCGGGCCGGCCCGCGCACCGCCTCCCGCGTACCCGCCCACGGGCGCACGAAGACCACATGGCGGGGCATCATGCGCACAGGTCCACACGAACGGCGGCGGAGCCCCTCGCTCACCCTTCGGCGAGCGTGTGGGCCACGAGGGCGTTCGCGTGGCCATGGCCCATGCCGTGCTCGCTCTTGAGCCAGGCGACGAGTTCCATGTGCCTGGTGAGCGGCGAAGCCCGGATCAGGTCCTTCCACTCGGCGATCGGACGGCCGTACTTCTTCTCGATCGAGGGGAAGTAGCCGGCAGGGCCCTTCACGGGTCCGGTCATGTCGGTCGCGTCCTTCCGTCGGTCCGCCGAGCGCCGCGCGGGTCGGTAAGGTCGTTTCACGTGAAACACCCACAGCGGTACGTGGCGGCTCGTGTCATGGGTGATGACCGGTGGGGGCGGCGGAAGTGATCGGCGTCCCGGCGTGATCCGGGTCACTCGACAGGCCCGGACTACTTGAGCTCCTCCTCCGTGTAGAGGTCGCTCGCGGCCAGGACGTACTCGTAGTTGGACTTGTCGACGCTGATCGGCTGGAGCAGGTACGCGGGCACGGCCTTGACGCCGTTCTTGTACGCCCTTCTGTTGTTCAGCTCCGGTGTCTCGCCGTTGAGGATGTCGTCGGCCATGTTCGCGGCCCTGCCGGCGAGCTGGCGGAGATCCTTGAAGACGGTCTGCGACTGCTCACCGGCGATGATCGACTTCACCGAGGCCAGTTCGGCGTCCTGTCCGGTGATGACCGGGAGGGGCTTGGCGGCGGTGCCGTAACCGGCCGCCTTCAGCGCGGTGATGATGCCGATGGAGATGCCGTCGTACGGCGACAGCACAGCGTCGACCCGCCGGTTCCCGTACGACTGGGAGAGGACCTGGGTCATGCGCTTCTGCGCGGTGGGGCCGTCCCAGCGCAGCGTGGTGATCTTGTCCATGTCGGTCAGGCCGGACCGGACCACCAGCTGCTTGTTGTCCAGATACGGCTGGAGCAGGTGCATCGCGCCGTCGAAGAAGAACTTGGTGTTGTTGTCGTCGGGTGAGCCGGCGAACAGTTCGATGTTGAACGGGCCCTTGCCGTCCTCCAGACCGAGCTTCTCGATGATGTGGCGGGCCTGGAGCCGGCCGACCTGCTCGTTGTCGAACGAGACGTAGTAGTCGACGTTCCGGGTGCCGAGGATGAGGCGGTCGTAGGAGATCACGGGGATCTTCGCGGCGGCGGCGCGTTCGAGCGCGCCGTTCATCGACTTGTTGTCGATGGCCGCGATGATCAGCGCGTCGACATCCTGCTTGATCAGCTTCTCGACCTGCTGGACCTGGGTCTGCGGGTTGTCCTCACCGTAGAGCAGCTCGGTCTTGTAGCCCTTGCTCTGAAGGTCCTCGACGACGCTCTTGCCGTCCGTCAGCCAGCGTTCGGAGGCCCGTGTGGGCATGGCGATGCCGATGGTGCCGCGCTCGGAGCTGCTCTGGCTGGTCTCGCCGCCGCAGGCGGACAGGGTGAGCGCGAGCGAGACCGCTCCGGCGAGGGTGGCGAGGGCGGCTCTTCGGTTGGGCATGGTGATCGTTCCCTGTTTCTTGTCGTCGTCGAGACGGACCGAACGTCAGGTGGAACGGCGCCGGCCGCGGAGGGTCCGCCCTGCGGCCTCGCGATTCCGCCTCGGCGCCGGTGGGCGGGCGGACGGGACGCGCCGGGTCATCGCGAATCGCGTCGCACGGCACCTCGGTCGAGCCGGTGGCCGGACGCGTCGGCGCCCCGGGGCCCGTCGGCTGTCGCGGTCCCGGTGCCCGCGTGCACCTGGACAGGGGTGAGGTGGTGCCACGGCGGACCGGCCACGTCTGTGCTGACTCCGGTGCTGCGCAGGGCACTTGCCTTTCCCGTCGTTCGAAATCTCGTCACATGGTCGGAAGATTGGCGAGATTGGCGTGACATTAGGAGCGGATGTGCCGGGTGTCAACGGAACGCACACAAACGCTTTCCGTAGCTGTCCGCCGAAGAGAACCGGGGTGTGGTTCTCGGTGACGTCCAGCATGGGGCACGGCGCCCGCGCCAGGAGGTAGTGATCTGGCCGATCTCGACACCATGGGCAGCGCGTCGACCGCCCGCGCATCGGGCGTTGGCGGTCGCGGCGGGCCCGGACCTCACGACGCAAGGCGGCGCGTCGGCCAACTGGCCTCCGCAGCGGAGGTGTTGCCGTGTCACAGGGGTGCGACGGCGGCGTCCTGAAGGGGGGACGGGCGCGACCGGACGGCTCCGGGACTCCTCCTCATCGGCACAGAGCGAGAACCGGCGGGAAGGCCGCCGTCACCGCCGCACCCTTTCGGAAGGAATCTCCCGTGATCAACCGCCACCTGCGCAAGGCCGTCGCCGTCACCGCCGCGCTCACCGCCGGTCTGCTGATGACGGCGTGCCAGAACGGCACGGACGACCGTTCGTCCGGCAAGGACGGGAGGACGGACACGGCGGCGGTCGCGGAGAAGGCGTCCGACTCCGGGAAGTCGAAGGGGGTCAGCGGCTCGTTCAGGAACGGCAAGGTCACGTATCTCGCCCCCGGCAAGTACATCGTGTCCGTGCCCGGCAAGGACGACCAGCAGTTCTGGATCGCCGACGACACCGAGGTCCACGGCGCCGGCACGATCTGCGGCGAGGCCGGGGCCAAGGTCGACGCGCCGTGCACACCGGACCAGTTGGAGGCGGCCGCCAAGAAGGCCGCGGTGAACGCGGACGTGGAGATGAGCAAGGGCGTCGCGACCCTGGTGACCGAGCGGCGAGCCGCTCAGCGGGGCGACGGCTCCGGGCCGGGGGCCGGTGGCGATTCAGGTGCCGGTTCCGGGGCGGACTCCCCTGAGACCGTCGTCGAGGGCATCGACCAGGGCAAGGGCGTCGACGGAACCTGGTTCGGCAACGTCTCCTACCTGGCCCCCGGCACATACACGGTCTCCGACATGAAGGGCGTCGAGCAGCAGTTCCTCGTCGCCGAGGACACCGAGATCATCGGATACGACGACATCTGCGATGCGGTGAACACCGGGCCGGGCGGCGAGGGCGGCACCTCCTGCACCGAGGCCCAACTGGAGACCGCCGCCAAGAAGGGCTTCAGCGCCGAGGTCGTCATCCGCAACGGCATCGCGACCACCGTCCGCGACGACCACTGAACGCCCCCGCCACCCCGGTGGCCCCGGGAACGCGGGCGGGCGGCGCCGGCGGGAACACCTGGGGGCGGGAAGATGGTCCTCATGCGCATCCGCATCGACGCCGTCGACCTCCCCGGCCGTACCCGCCCCGCCTCCGCCGACGGCAGAGTGCCCGCGTACGACAACCTCCATGTCGCCGTCCAGCGCCGGGACCGTCCGGCCGAACTCCTCGACCCGCAGCCCGGCGACGCCCCGTCCGCGACCTGGACCCTGGAGTGCACCCCGGGCACGGCACCGGCCGGCGCCGGGATCAGGGGGCCCTACGTGCAGAACCGGTTGGGGCGGCGGTTCGTCTACCTGTCGTGGGGCACGGTCGACGCGTCGGGCACCTTCACCATGTTCCGCCGGGCCAAGCTCATGCTCGACGTGATCCCCGACGACGTCCTCACCGCCGCCGCGCACGACGGGTTGCTGGTCGGACGCCTCGGCCTGACCGACCCCCAGGGCGGTCCCCTGTGCGCCCGCGTCGAGCCCCCGCTCATCACCTGGACCGCCGAGCGGGACGGCTAGGGGCCGGAGGACCCCACCACAGCGCGGGGGAATATCTGTATCCGCGAAGCCAGAAATAGACAGGGGGCGCGACGAGTATTCTTCGACCCTTCACCGGAACCGAATTCCGGATCATTCACGGCCGAACCGGAACGTGCCCGGGACGTGCTAACGTCGAGGCCAGTTGCAGGTGTGGTTGTCCAGAAGGTTCATTTCCCGACGGGTAGATCAACACGGCGACGCGGAATTGGCACACGGCGAATTCCGGACTTCGTCTCCGAAGGAGAAATGACATGGCTACGGGCACCGTGAAGTGGTTCAACGCGGAAAAGGGCTTCGGCTTCATCGAGCAGGACGGCGGCGGCCCTGACGTCTTCGCCCACTACTCGAACATCGCCTCCCAGGGCTTCCGCGAGCTGCAGGAGGGTCAGAAGGTGTCGTTCGACATCGCGCAGGGCCAGAAGGGCCCGACGGCCGAGAACATCGTCTCCGTCTGACACTCGCGGCAACACATTCTCCAGCAGCTGGGGCCCGCACCTTCGAGGTGCGGGCCCCAGCTCGTTGTGTTTCAGCCCTGCCGGGCGCTTCCTGACGGGAATTGGCACGGGTGGACGCGATCACTCCCAGCGTGCGCCCCGTACATCGTCCGCCCATTTCCCGCGCTGCCGCCGTTTTCTCCTTCCGTCGCGGAAAGAGGAGACTCGGATACCCCGGGCGCGTCGCTCTCCCCCCGCCCCGACGGACACACCCGGCCTCGCCCCTCAGGCGGCCGGGCGGCCCGGGGCCCCGCCCCCTGCTCGGCCCATCCCGCGGCGCGCCCGGGCCCGCCCGCATGGCCCGTCGGCATGGCCCGTCGGCATGGCCCGTCGGCATCGTCGTCACGGGTCGCGCGCCATCCATCACAGCCAGCCACAGGCAACCTGCGTCTCAAGACAACCAAAATCTGTCTTTGCCAGAGTAGACATTGGCCGCCGACGCGATTAGTCTCTGACTCGTTGAGACGGTCTGGCGACCTGCCGGACACGGAACGGCAAGGTCGCAGTACACGAGCAAGAACGGAGGAGACGCCATCAGGATCGCCCGGCCCGAGGGTTCCTCGGCCCGGGTACCGCAAGACCCCGGATGGGAAGGTGGTCTCCGGTCAAGCAGCCGCGATCCCCGCACCCCCCTTCGTCAGGGCTGGTAGCGGAAACAGAAGGTCGGCACAGCACGAGAGCCGGCAGATGGTGTTGAATTTCCTTCGGGGCCCTGGTGCCGTACGGCACCAGGGCCCCTCGACGCGTTGCACTACGAGGTGACATGACAGCAGACAACCCCCTCAGTGATCGTCTGGATGACGATGACTACCCCGCGTACACGATGGGGCGGGCCGCCGCGATGCTCGGCACCACCCCGGCCTTCCTGCGCGCCCTCGGCGAGGCCCGGCTGATCACGCCGCTGCGCTCGGAGGGCGGACACCGCCGCTACTCGCGCTACCAGTTGCGCATCGCCGCACGGGCGCGCGAGCTCGTCGACCGCGGCACCCCGATCGACGCCGCCTGCCGCATCGTGATCCTTGAGGACCAGCTGGAGGAAGCGCAGCGCCTCAACGCCGAGTACCGCCGCCGTGCCGGGCACGAAGCGCCCAACGGCTCGGTCTCCGGCGCGGTGCCCGGTTCCGGCTGACGGTCACGGCCGGTAGGCGGCCCGGTTGTGGTACGTGACCTTTCCGCTGGGGAGCGTGGCCGGGGCGAAGAGCTGATCGACGGTCACGAAGTGGAAGCCGCGGTCCTTGAGGGCTCTGATGATCCCGGGCACGGCGTCGACCGTCGTCCGGTGGATGTCGTGCATGAGGACGATGTCACCGGGCCTGGTCTGCGCGTTGACGTACTTGATGAGCCGCGCGGAGTCGCGGTACTTCCAGTCGAGAGTGTCGACGCTCCAGTGCACCAGCGGCCGTCCGGCGGCCGAGCGAACCGCCGCGTTGTGAGCGCCGTAGGGGGCACGGAACGTGGTGGGCTTCTTGCCGGTCGCCTGCTTGATCGCCGCGTCCGTACGGGAGAGCTGTGACTTGATCTTGGCGGCGCTGAGCTTGGTCAGGTCGGCGTGGTCCCAGCTGTGGTTGCCTATCTGGTGACCGGCGAGCGCCGCGGTGTTCATCGTCGAGGGGTTCCTCTGGACGTTCGTGCCGACGGCGTAGAAGGTCCCCTTGACGTCCCGCTCCTTCAGGAGGCGCAGCAGTCGCTGGGTGTCGGCGACCGGCCCGTCGTCGAAGGTGAGGGCCACGCACTTGACCTTGCGGCAGTCGACGGCCTGGGGCGCGGCCGAGGCGGATGTGGCGGTACCGGCCAGTGTGGTGCCGCACAGGGCTGTGGTGATGGCCGAGATGACGAGGCGTCGTTGCATCGGGTCCTCCGGTGACGGTGAAGTTCCCTTGTGAGCAGGGGACTTGCCTCGTAAGACGCACGTGGTGCGGCCTTGGATGTACACGGGAAGCGGAAGGGAACAGACCGGAACGAAGCGGGTCGGAGCGGAGCGAAGAGGAGCGGTGTTCCGGGGCCGGCGGCAGCACGCGTCGGGGCCGTTACGGAAGTGGTCCTCGGGGCACCGGAGTTGGTGCACCGGGGTCGTCGCCGCCTCGCGGCTCACCTCGGCGGCAGGTCCCGGGCTCCGGCATGCTGCTGATCAACGCCGTCGCCGTCATCGGCGGCACCAGCCTCTTCGGCGGGCGGGGCTCGACCTGGTCGGCGCTGCTGGGGGTCCTCATCATCCAGTCGATCGCCTCGGGCATGGCCCTGCTGGGGGTCCAGCCGGCGGTCCAGTTCGTGATCACCGGTGGGGTGCTGCTCATCGCGGTGGTCTTCGACTCCCTGGCCCGCCGCGCGGCGGAGTCACGCGGCCGGGCCTGACGGCATACGCCTCTCCCGGCCGCGACGAGGGCCTGTGCCGCTCACCCGGCGGTGTCCGTCCCGTCCATCCGCAGGACCAGCCGCAGCGTCTCGGTCAGGACGGCGGTGGGGACGGTCGGGTCGGCGACGCGCTGGACGCCGAGGCCGATGCCCAGGCTGAGCAGGGCCGCCGCGGCCCGGTCCGCGGGCATCGCCGGAGTGACCCCCAGCTCCGCGGCGAGCGCGTCGAGCAGCCGGGCGAGCGCCTCGCGAACCACGCCGACCCGTGCGGTGATCTCCCGCCGCAGCTCGGCGTCGTGCCGCGCGCTGGTGAGGAACTCGACCTCCAGCGTCGTCCAGGCCTCGTCGCCGATGTGCGCCTCGGCCCACCCGGCGAAGGCCGCCAGACGCTCGTCGATCCCGGCCCCGCCCATGACGGCGTCCGTGAGCAGCGCCAGCTGTTCGGCCCGGATGTCGTCGAGGGCGGCGAGGCACAGATGGCCCTTGCCGCGGAAGTTGGAGTAGACGGCGCCCTTGGAGTAGCCGGCCGTCTCCGCGACGTCGCTGAGCGAGGTGGCGGCGTAGCCGTGGGAGAGGAACAGCTGCCGTGCGGTGGCGACGAGCCGGTCCCGCGTGCGCTCCTGGCTCTCGACGCGGCTGAGGCGGGCCATGTCTCGCTCCCTCTCCCGTCCTGCGCGGTTCTCGGGAACCGGCGCGGTCGCGCACTCTCCCGGCACCCGGATCCTATCTCCGGCACGGACTGTCCACCGCCTTCAGATACCGCTAGTATCCGGATCTCGTCGGTATCCCGAATGGGCGGAGAGACCCCAGTGACCGCGACGAGCACACGAACGACCCCGGTCCGCACGACCCCCTCCCGGGGCTTGGTGCTGGGCTGCGGAGGAACACTCGGCGCGGCCTGGACGGCCGCCGCCCTGCACTCGCTCCAGCAGGCCACGGGTTGGGACCCACGCGCCGCCGAGGTCCTGGTGGGGACCTCCGCCGGGGCCGAGGTGGCCGCGCTGCTCGGTGCCGGTGTCGGCGTGGAGGAGCTGCTGGCCGCGCAACTGGGGCTGGCGGGCGCCCGTCCGGAACTTCTCCGGCACGTCGCCGCCCCGCCCGGCGCGCTGCCGCCCCGGCCGGCGGCCTTCCTCGGCTCACCCCGCCTGGCCCGCCGCGCGCTGGGCCGCACCGCTCCCGTACTGGCCGGGCTGTCCGGCCTGCTGCCCCAGGGCCGCGGCGACGACCGACGGCTGGTGACGCTCGCGGACGCGCTGACGCCGCCCGGCCAGTGGGTGCGGCATCCGGCGACCTGGCTGGTGGCCACCGACTTCGACACCGGCCGCCGTACCGTCTTCGGTCACCCCGACACCCCGCCGGCCGCCCTGCGGGACGCACTCCGGGCGTCCTGGGCGGTACCGGGCTGGTACCCGCCCGTACGCGTCGGGGGCCGCCGGTACGCCGACGGTGGCATCCTCTCCACCGCCTCCGCCGACCTGCTGGTCCCGAGCGGGCTCGACGAGGTGTACGTCGTCGCGCCGATGAGCTCGCGCTCCCCCGGACGGCGCCGGGGCCTCGGCCGGGCTGAGGCAGCGCTGCGCCGCGTCATGACCCGCACGCTCGACGCGGAGTGCGCCGCGCTGCGGGCGGCGGGCACCCGGGTCGTCCGCATCGAACCCACCGCCGTCGACCTGGAGGTGATGGGCGGCAACTTCATGGACCCCCGCCGCCGCCCGGCGGTCCTGGAGACCGCCCTGCGCACCACCCGCGCCCTCGTCCGCGAGGCCCTGGGGACAGGAGAGACCGGGGCGGCCGGGGCGGCCGAGGAAGCCGCCGTACGCACGGCCGCCACCGCGACCACGGCGACCACCGACCCCTCCGACGCCCGGACAGGAGCCTGAGATGACCCGGCCCGAGAACCACGAGAGCCCCGAGAGCCCCGCGACCTCCGGTGGCCCCGATGCCCCCGAGAGCGCGGCCGGCACCGTCACCCGCGAGACCCGCCACGTCGAGGCACTGATCATCGGCAGCGGACTCTCCGGTATCGGCGCGGCGATCAGACTGCGCGAGGCGGGCGTCCGCGACCTGGTGATCGTGGAGAAGGCGGACGACCTCGGCGGCACCTGGCGCGACAACACCTACCCGGGCTGCGCCTGCGACGTGCCCTCCGCCCTGTACTCGTACTCCTTCGCGCCCAACCCGGAGTGGACGCGGGCCTTCGCCGGCCAGCCCGAGATCCGCGCCTACCTCCGCGACACGGCGGAGGCGTACGGCATCACCCCGCTCATCCGCTACGGCACCGAGGTCACCCGGGCGCAGTGGAACCGGACCGAGGCCCGCTGGCACGTCGAGACCGGCCGCGACCGCTACACCGCCCGGTTCCTGATAGCCGCGGCCGGACCCTGGCACGAACCCCGGCTCCCCGACCTGCCCGGCCTCGCCGACTTCCCCGGCGAGGTCTTCCACTCCTCGCGCTGGCGCCACGACCACGACCTCACCGGCGAACGGGTGGCCGTCGTCGGCAGCGGCGCCTCCGCCGTGCAGTTCGTGCCCGCCATCCAGCCCCGCGTCGGGCGGCTGCACCTGTTCCAGCGCACCGCCCAGTGGGTGCTGCCCAAGCCCGACCACCCGGTGCCGCGCGCCGAACGATGGCTGCTGCGCAACCTCCCCGCGGCCCAACGGGCCCTGCGCCGGGCCGAGTACGGGGCGCTGGAGGCCCTCGGCGTCGGCTTCCGCCACCCGGCACTCCTGCGGGCGGTGCGGCAGGCCGGCACGCTCCACCTCCGGGCCGCCGTCAAGGACCCGGCGCTGCGCCGGGCGCTGACCCCCGACCACACCCCGGGCTGCAAGCGTCTGCTGTTCTCCAACACCTACTACCGGGCGCTGACCAGGCCCGGCGTCACCGTGCACCCGACGGCGGTCCGGGCCGTCGAGGGCAGCCGGGTCCTCGGCGCCGACGGCAGCGGTGCGGAGGTCGACACGATCATCCTCGGCACCGGCTTCCACATCCTCGACATGCCCATCGCCCACCGCGTGTTCGACGCCGACGGAGCCGCCCTCGACGACCACTGGAAGGGCAGCCCGGACGCCTATCTCGGCACCACCGTCACCGGCTTCCCCAACGCGTTCGTCCTCCTCGGCCCGCATCTCGGCACCGGCCACTCCTCGGCGTACGCGGTCCTCGAAGCCCAGCTCGACTATGTGGCGGGCGCGGTGCGCCACTTCCGCTCGGCGGGCCTGACCAGCATGGACGTGCGGCCCGAGGTGCAGGCCGCGTTCAACGCCGAGGTGCGGCAGGCGCTGCCGTCCACCGTCTACAACGCGGGCGGCTGCTCCAGCTACTACCTCGACGACAACGGCGTCAACAGCTTCAGCTGGCCCTGGTCGACGGGCCGGATGCGGCGGCGGCTGGCCCGGTTCGACCCCGAGGCCTACGTCGTGACGGGCACCGGCGGCTGAGGCCGCCGCCGGAGGGCCGCGACCAGGAAGGAGACGCCCGTGGTCACGGCGGCGGTGCCGACCGTCACCATCATGACGCCGATGACGAAGAGGCCGCTGGCGTCGTCCGACCAGTCGTAGAAGGAGGCCACGGCCAGACCGGCCGTGGTGCCGACGACGGCGCTCGCGATGTGCCGCCGGGACGCCGCCCAGACCACCGGGACCAGCAGGGTGAGCACCAGGCCGATCACCTGCCACGCCTCGTACGGGCCGGTCGACGAACCATCGGGGTGCAGGTCGCGCCGCTGGTCCCAGCCCAGCCAGGCGGCCCACATCGTCAGGGAGGCCACGGCCGTCACCAGGGCCGACAGCAGGGCGGGAACGGATCTCGGGAGTCGCTGGTTCATGACCCCAGCCTCCCGTCCCCGCCCTTCGGCCGGACAGAGCACACGTACTCATCCGCACCCGAGTACCTGAGCGCACGGGGGCCGGACGGGGGCCGTGCGGGGGCTGCCCCCTAAGCGGGTGAAGCGTGGGCTCCGGCCCGTGACGCGGGGCATGGATGAAGCCCCCGGCCGTATCCGGCCGAGTCGGCGGACACCACGCGCTGGAGTGGAGCGATGAACGCGATGAGACAGAGCCCGGACCGGAACGGTCCCACCGGTACCGCGACCCACGACGTCCCGGTCCTGATCGTCGGGGGGTCACTCGTCGGCCTGTCGGCCTCGGTGTTCCTGGGCAGGCTGGGGGTGCCGCACATGCTGGTGGAGCGGCACTCCGGCACCTCCATCCACCCGCGCGGCCGGGGCAACAACGTCCGCACGATGGAGGTGTTCCGGACGGCCGGTGTCGAGCAGGGCATCCGGCGGGCCGCCGCCACCCTGGCCGACAACCACGGCATCCTGCAGACGCCCACCCTGGTCGGCGACGCGGGCGAGTGGCTGTTCAAGGAGATCGACGCGGGCGGCGGCCTCGCCCGGTTCAGCCCCAGTTCCTGGTGTCTGTGCAGCCAGAACGACCTGGAGCCGGTGCTGGTCGAGCACGCCGAGCGGCTCGGCGGCGATCTGCGCTACTCCACCGAGATGATGTCGTTCGACAGCGACCCCAGAGGCGTCACCGCGGTTGTCAAGAGCCGGGAGACGGGCGAGCACACCACCGTCCGCGCGCAGTACCTCATCGCCGCCGACGGCCCCCGCAGCCCCGTCCGGGAACAGCTCGGCATCGGCCAGAGCGGTCCCGGCGACCTGTTCCACAACGTCAGCGTCACCTTCCGCTCCCGCGACCTCGCCGAGGTCGTGGGCGAGCGCCGCTTCATCGTCTGCTACCTGACGAACCCGGAGGCCGACGGGGCGCTGCTGCCTGTGGACAACCGGGAGAACTGGGTGTTCCACCTGCCCTGGCACCCCGAACACGGCGAGACGCTGGAGGAGTTCACCGAGGAGCGGTGCGTCGAGCACATCCGCCGCGCGGTCGGGGTCGCCGGCCTCGACGTCCGGATCACCGGCAAGGCCCCCTGGCACGCCGCCCAGCGCGTCGCCCGCGGCTACCGCTCGGGACGGGTCTTCCTGGCCGGTGACTCCGCCCACGAGATGTCCCCCACGGGTGCCTTCGGCTCCAACACCGGTATCCAGGACGCGCACAACCTCGCCTGGAAGCTCGCGGCGGTGCTCGGTGGCTGGGCCGGCGAGGGCCTGCTGGACTCCTACGACGCCGAGCGCCGCCCGGTCGCGGAGGCCACCAGCGCCCGCGCCGCCGCCCGCTCGGTCGAGCACAGCCACCCGGGCTTCGCCCCGGCCCCGGGCGTCGGCGGGGGCGGTGGCGGGGGCCCGCAGCGGGGCATCCTGAACGTGGCCCTCGGCTACCGCTACCCCCGGGGGGCCGTCCTCGGCACCGACCCCACGGCGCCGGTCGTCCCGGAACGCCTCGACCTGACCGGCGAACCCGGCAGCCGGGCCCCCCATCTGGCGGTACGGCACCGGGGGGACGGCATCTCCACCCTGGACCTGTACGAACGCTCCCTCGTCCTGCTCAGCGACGCGGCCACCGGCGGGGCGGGCGGCTGGCACGCGGCCGCGCTCCGCCTCGCCGAGACCATGTCCGTCCCCCTGACCTCGTACCGGTTCGGCACGGGACCGGACGCCGAGCTGACCGCGGAGGGCGAGAGGGACTGGGCGGCCGCCCACGGGACGACTCCCTCGGGCGCCGTCCTCGTACGGCCCGACGGCTTCGTGGCGTGGCGGTCCCCAGGGGCGGTCCCGGACGCCGAGTCCGCCCTGCGCGACGCCCTGACCACCCTCCTGGCGACCGACTGACCCAGGAACACACGGCCGGCCGGCACCGGGACACTCCCGGCACCGGCCGGCCGCGTCATGCGTGCGCGCCCATGGATGACCTGACTGCCCATCACATCGCCCGCGCTGCCGTACACCTGACGTGCCGTCGACGCTGCGTCCCCGGTGCGCACGCGCCGACGAGGCCCGGCGACCGGGACACACCCGGGAATCCCGCGAACCGCCCCCTCCCCCCACCACGGGCGGCCCGACCATGACCACAGACCGGCGACGCCGACGCTCACCTGACGACCCGTCGGTTCCGCGCGGGGACGCACACGCCGCCAAGGCCCGACGACGGGGACACACCCGGAAATCCTGCGAACCGGCCCGCCCACCACCGACGGCTCGGCCGCGTACGCCGACGGCCGACCCCGACCCCCACCGGCAGTCGGCGACCCGCGACCGGCGACCAC
>NZ_JBHVDD010000095.1:0-34544 GCF_042802995.1 Streptomyces sp. NPDC057438 | reverse complement strand
TGGTGTCGCCGGGCTGGGCGAGTGCGAACAGGGCGGCCTGGTTGGCGGAGGCGCCGGAGTGCGGCTGGACGTTGGCGTACTCCGCGCCGAACAGGGCCTTCACCCGGTCGATCGCGATCTGCTCGGTGACGTCGACGTGCTCGCAACCGCCGTAGTAGCGGCGGCCCGGGTAGCCCTCGGCGTACTTGTTGGTCAGGACCGAACCCTGCGCCTCCAGGACCGCCACGGGCGCGAAGTTCTCCGAGGCGATCATCTCCAGGGTGGACTGCTGGCGGTTCAGCTCGGCGTCGACGGCGGCGGCGACCTCGGGGTCGAGGTCGTGCAGGGACTGGTTGAACAGGGTCATCAGCGGTCTCCTGTGCGGGTTCCGGAGGGAGGAGGTGGGACGCTCACGAGCGGGGCGCTCAGGACACGGCGACCGCGGCGGCGGGGACGAGCGTGCGGCGGAGCCGGTTGAAGAACTTCGGCTGGTTGAGGGAGAGCACGGCCACGGGGTCGCCCCCGTGCCGGTAGACGGCCGTGAACGTGCGGCTGTCGAGGTCGCCCTCGACGATCTCGGGCTCGGCGCCCGGGACGACGTATCCGGCGAGCTGGATGCGCGTGCGGTACTGGTCGGACCAGAAGTACGGGGCGGTGAGCGGGGCCGGGGCGGACACCCCCGTCAGCAGGGTCCGGGCGGCGGTCCTCGCCTGCTCGGTGGCGTTGCTCCAGTGCTCGATGCGGGCGTGGCGTCCGGTGAAGGGGTGGGGGCAGCGGGCCACGTCACCGACGGCGACGACGCCCGGGACGGTGGTCGCGCAGCCCGCGTCGCACACCACGCCGTCGTCCACCAGGACCCCGGAGCCCGCGAGCCAGTCGGTGTTGGGCCGGACCCCGACGCCGGCCACGACCACGTCGGCGGGCAGCACCCGCCCGTCCGCCAGCCGGACGCCGGTGACCCGGTCCCGGCCGAGCAGTTCGGCCACGCCCGTGCCGCACAGCAGGTCGACGCCGTGATCGGTGTGCAGGGAGGAGCAGACCAGGCCCATCTCCCGGCCGAGCTGACGCTCCAGCGGGACCTCGGCCGCCTCGACGAGGGTGACGTGCAGGCCGAGCCGGTGGGCGGTGGAGGCCACCTCGGCGCCGATGAAGCCGGCTCCGATGACGACGATCCTGGGGAGGCCGTCCAGCAACTCGGCTCGCAGGGCGAGGGCGTCGTCCAGGGTGCGCAGGGTATGGACGCCGGCCAGTCCGTCGGACCCGGGGAGGGTGCGGGGGCTCGCGCCGGTGGCGACGACCACGCCGTGGGTGCGCACCTGCCGCCCGCCGGCCAGGGTGACGGTCCGGGCGACGGGGTCGAGACGGACCGCGCGTTCGCCGAGCAGCCAGTGCACGTCCAGATCGTCGTACTCGGCGGCGTCCCCGAGCGCGAGCGCGTCGGCGTCGATGTCGCCCTTCAGAAAGTCCTTGGACAGCGGGGGGCGGTCGTAGGGGGTGTGGCGCTCCTCCCCCACGACGACGATCTCGCCGTCGTAGCCCTCTGCGCGCAGCGCGCGGACCGTGCTCAGGCCCGCCAGTGACGCTCCGACGACGGTGATGCTCCTCATGCGGGCTCCTGACGAAGGGGTGTCTCATATGGCACAACGACACGCGTTATGCGCAACATGGTTTCGGTGGAATTCGGGGGCGTCAAGAGGGCGGACCCGCCGATCGTTCCCGATGGCGCTCCGAGTTGCATCGAACGCAACTCCCTCTCCATGGCCCGTCCACCTGCCGGAGGGACCGGATCGGCAGGTGGACGGGGGTTCGCGACGGCGCCGCGAGGTCAGTGCGCGGGGCCGACGTCGAGCTTGTTCTGCAGCCAGGTGTGGAACTCGCCGATGTGGTGCTCGCTGGGCACCAGTACGCCACCCTTGGCGTACGCCTTCGAGCTCATCGCCGGCTGGGTACGCTCGCAGGCGTCGAAGTCCTGCTGGTTCACCCGGTGGAACAGCTCCACCGAACGCTCCACGTCCTTGCCGCTGTCCACGACGTGCGGCAGGTAGAGCCAGTCGCACTCGACGATCGTGCGGTCCGCCGCCATCGGGTACATGCGGTGGAAGATCACGTGGTCGGGGACGAGGTTGATGAACACCTGCGGCCGGACGGTGATCGCGTAGTAACGGCGGTCCTGGTCCTCGGCCACTCCCGGGATTCGGTCCAGGCCCTCGGAACCGTCGACCGTGAACCCCTGCACGTCGTCACCGAACTCGGCGCCGTGGCCCACGTAGTACTGCGCGGCGTACCCGTCCGCGAACTCCGGCAGCACCTCGGTCAGTTCCGGATGGATCGTGGCGCAGTGGTAGCACTCCATGAAGTTCTCGATGATGAGCTTCCAGTTCGCCTTCACGTCGTACGTGATCCGGCGCCCCACCGACAGGTTGTCGATGTCGTACCGCTCGATCGACTCCACGTCACCGAGACGCTCGACGACCGCGCCCAGCACGTCGGCCTCGAAGGACGGCGGCTCGTCGGCCAGGCACACCCACACATAGCCGAGCCACTCCCGCACATGGACGTTGATCAGGCCGTACTCGGTGCGGTCGATGTCCGGCATCGAGGTCAGGTTCGGCGCGGCGACGAGCTTGCCGTCCAGTCCGTACGTCCAGGCGTGGTACGGACACTGGAAGGCCCGCTTGACCTCGCCCGACTCCTCCAGGCAGAGCTTGGCCCCGCGGTGCCGGCAGATGTTGAGGAATGCCTTGATCGAGCCGTCCCGGGAGCGCGAGACGAGGACGCTCTCGCGTCCGACCTGGTAGGTGCGGAAGGCGCCGGGTTTGGCCAGTTCGGAGGCGCGGGCCACGCAGAACCACATGGCCTCGAAGACCCGCTCCTGCTCCTGGGCGAAGACTCCGGGGTCCGTGTAGTACTCGCCGGACAGCGTGGGGATCAGGCTGGGCGGCAGATTCGTGAGGGTCATCGAGTCACCTTCGGAAAATGTCGGGAAGCGGTGGCGGGCGGTTCAGTGGCCGCGGGTGATCCACTCGTCGAGGTGGGGCGCCTCGGCGCCGATCGTGGTGGTGTCGCCGTGACCGGTGTGGACGGTGGTGCCGACGGGGAGCGTCAGCAGCCGGTCCCGGATGGAGGCGACGATGGTGCCGAAGTCCGAGAAGGAACGGCCGGTCGCGCCGGGGCCACCCTGGAAGAGGGTGTCGCCGGAGAACAGGGCGTTCAGCCCGGGGGCGTGGAGGCAGACCGCGCCGGGCGAGTGGCCGGGCGTGTGGAGCACCGTGAGCTCGACGCCGGCGACGGTCAGGGTCTCGCCCGCGGCCAGTTCCCGGAAGTCGGGGGCGGCCTCGCCGTGCGCCATCTTCCACAGGACGGTGTCGGCGGGGTGGAGCAGGATGGGCGCGCCGTGGCGGGCGGCCAGGGCCGGGGCGGCGTTGACGTGGTCGTTGTGGGCGTGGGTGCACACGATGGCGACCAGGCGGCGGTCGCCGACGGCGGCAGAGATGACGTCCGCGTCGTGGGCGGCGTCGACGACCAGGACCTCCTCGTCGTCGCCGATCAGCCAGACGTTGTTGTCGACCTCCCAGGTGCCGCCGTCCAGTGTGAAGGTGCCGGAGGTGACGAGGCGCTCGATACGGGCGGTCACAGGACCACCACCGAACGCAGGACGTCGCCGTGGTGCATCTTGGCGAACGCGGCCTCGACGTCGTCCAGGCCGATGGTCTCGGTGACGAACTCGCCGAGGTCGAAGCGGCCCTGGAGGTAGAGGTCGATCAGGGCGGGGAAGTCGCGGGAGGGCAGGCAGTCGCCGTACCAGGAGGACTTCAGCGCGCCGCCGCGCCCGAAGACGTCCAGCAGCGGAAGTTCGAGCTTCAGCCCGGGCGTGGGGACTCCCACGAGGACGGCGGTGCCGGCCAGGTCGCGGGCGTAGAAGGCCTGTTTGAAGGTCTCGGGACGGCCCACCGCGTCCACGACGACATCCGCGCCGAAGCCGCCGGTGAGTTCGCGGATCGCCTCGACGGCGTCGGTCCGGGAGGCGTCGACGGTGTCGGTGGCGCCGAACCGCTCGGCCCACTTCAGTTTCCGCTCGTCGACGTCGACGGCGATGATGCGGCCGGCGCCGGCGACCTTGCCGCCCGCGATCGCGGCCATGCCCACCCCGCCGCAGCCGATCACCGCGAGGGAGTCACCGCGTCCCACGCCGCCGGTGTTGACCGCCGCGCCGAAGCCGGCCATCACACCGCAGCCGAGGAGGCCGGCGGCGGCGGGCGCGGCCAGCGGATCCACCTTGGTGCACTGCCCGGCGGCGACCAGGGTCTTCTCGGCGAAGGCGCCGATACCGAGGGCCGGGGAGAGCGGGGTGCCGTCGGCGAGGGTCATCGGCTGCGTGGCGTTGTGCGTGGCGAAGCAGTACCAGGGCCTGCCCCTGCGGCAGGCCCGGCAGGTGCCGCAGACGGCACGCCAGTTGAGGATGACGAAGTCGCCGGGGGCGACGTCGGTGACGCCCTCGCCGACCGACTCCACCACGCCCGCGGCCTCATGGCCGAGCAGGAACGGGAAGTCGTCGTTGATGCCGCCCTCCCGGTAGTGCAGGTCGGTGTGGCAGACACCGCAGGCCTGCACCCGCACCAGTGCCTCTCCGGGGCCGGGGTCCGGCACCAGGACGGTCTCCACCGAGACCGGGGCGCCCTGTTTGCGGGCGACGACGGCGCGTACCTCGTGTGTCACGGTCGATCTCCTCGTCGAGGGACGGCCGAATCCGTGCTTCGGCCGGATGTGCTGGATGGCGGGCGGACCCCGATCGCTCCCCGGAGCTGTCGGCGAGGAAGGGGAGGGCAGGAAGGGGAGGGAGTGACTGCATCGGCGCCCGGACGGGGACCGTGGCCGAGCCACCGTCGCCGTGTTCCATATAGCGCAACTATCTTCGCTATGAGCAACGACGACCAAACTGTCTCCTTGAGGGCACCCACTGTCAAGAGGTCGGTCGCACCGACTTGCCCGGACCCCCTCGACACCACCCCCTTCCCCGGGCGGGACGGGCCGTGCGACCATGCGAGCGATCGGTTCCGGCCAGGTCCGCCCCGAAGCGGGACCCTCTCGGGATCTTCGGGCGCGACTGCGTATAGTTGCACCATGAGCAACTACGCGGCAGAGGGCGCAACAACCGGGCCCGCGGTGAACGGTGTGCAGTCCGTCGACCGCGCCGTCAGCGTGCTGGAGATCCTGGCCCAGCGCGGCGAGGCCGGTGTCAGCGAGGTCGCCGCCGAGATCGACGTCCACAAGTCCACCGCGTTCCGGCTCCTCGGGGCGCTGGAGGCACGCGGACTGGTCGAGCAGACGGCCGAGCGGGGCAAGTACCGGCTCGGTTTCGGCATCGTGCGGCTCGCCGGCGCGGTCACGGGCAGGCTCGACATCACCCAGCAGGGACGACAGGTCTGCGAGCGGCTCAGCGAGGAGATCGGCGAGACCGTCAACATCGCGGTGCTGCAGGAGCACTACGCGGTCAACCTCCACCAGGTACGCGGACCGGGCGCGGTCGGCACCCACAACTGGGTCGGCCAGCTCACCCCCGTGCACGCCACGTCCAGCGGCAAGATCCTGCTGGCCCATCTGTCGGAGCGGCGCCGCGCCGAGGTGCTGGAGGCGTCCGGGCTGCGGAAGCTGACGCCCCACACCCTGACCGCCCGCGCGAAGCTGGAGAAGGACCTCGCCGAGGCGCGGACACGCGGGTACGCGGTGACGATGGAGGAGCTGGAGATCGGACTCCACGCGATGGCGGCGCCGGTCCGCTCCCGCGAGGGCGAGGTCATCGCCGCGCTCAGTGCCTCCGGCCCGGCCTACCGCTTCACCGAGGAACGCATGAGCGCACTCGTGCCCGTGCTGACACAGGGCGCCGAGGAGATCAGCCGCAGGATGGGCTACCTGGGCTGACCGCCCGCGCGCAACGCTCAGCCCAGCGGCGCCCGCGCCGCCACCGCCGCCTCGGCGCCCCAACGGGCCGTCACCCGCACCGCGTCCAGCGTCGAGGCGACGTCGTGCACCCGCAGGCACCAGACGCCCTGCGCGGCGGCGAGCACGGACACGGCGGTGGTCGCCGCGTCACGCTCGCGCGCCGGACGAGGCTCCCCCGTCGTCCGGTCGGCCAGCAGCCGCCCCAGGAACGCCTTGCGGGACGCGCCCAGCAGGACGGGACGGCCCAGTGCGCGGACCTCCCCGAGACGGCCCAGCAGTTCCCAGTTGTGCTCGGGCGTCTTGGCGAAGCCCAGCCCGGGGTCGACGATCAGCGAGCCGGGCGGGACGCCCGCCTCCAGGGCGGCGTCGACCCGCAGCCGTACCTCGCCGAGCACCTCCTCGACCACGTCGCCGTAGACGGCGTTCGTCTGCATCCCGGCCGAGTGGCCGCGCCAGTGCATCAGCACGTACGGCACCCCCGCCCGTGCCATCAGGGGCAGCATCCCCGGGTCGGCGAGACCCCCCGAGACGTCGTTGACCAGCCGCGCGCCCGCCTCCAGGGCGCGGGCTGCGACCTCGGCCCGCATGGTGTCGACGCTGACGGCCGCACCTTCCGCCGCGAGGGCCCGGACGACGGGCAGTACCCGGCGCAGTTCCTCCTCGACCGGCGGGCGCGCCGCGCCGGGGCGGGTCGACTCGCCGCCCACGTCCACGATGTCCGCGCCCTGCTCCAGCAGGGCGCGGCCATGTGCCACGGCCGCGTCGGCCGTGTACGACAGCCCGCCGTCGGAGAACGAGTCCGGCGTGACGTTCACGACGCCCATCACCAGCGTCCGGCCCGGCCTCGGCAGCCCGTGCGGGTGCAGGTCCGGCGTGCCCGGGTGGGCGGGCGTGGCGGGGGCGTGGATCGTGACGGTCACCGGTGTCCGACTTTCGACGTGCTGACAGGGACCCGCATACCTCAGACGTGCTCCGTCGCCGCGTCGAGCAGCCAGTCGGCCAGATAGCCGGCGAACGACGAACGGACCAGGACCCAGAATCCCGCGCTGGGCTCCTCGCGCGCGACCAGGACGACCTGGGTGCGGCCCAGGGTGGTCTGGGCACAGCGGCCGGCCCCGAAGGCCCTCGGGTGCAGGTCCAGCGAGCAGCCGTGGGCCAGCAGGTCACGGGCGCCCGCGCCGGCGACGAGGACCGTGGTGCGCTGCGCGGAGACGTCCGTGACGGAGACGTGCTCCTCTCCGGCGGCCTCCCGGATCCGGCTCTCCAGTTCGCGCCCGCCGCCCGGCGGTCCCACGAGCAGCCACTCGTCGGGGCCGAGCCACAGCACGGTCAGCTCCCCCGCGCGAACGACGGTGTCGGGCTCCAGGGGCAACGGGAGGCCCAGCGCGAGGCCGACGGCGTCCGCCGCCGCCCCCTTGGCGTCGAGACGCACGTCGAGCTGGGTGAGGAAGGGGAGTTCGGCCAGCCGGATCGTGCCCCCGGAGGCGCGGGTGGCAGCGGCCAGCCGGTCGGCGGCCCCGGACAGGGGGCTGCGGGGCCGGGAGGTCAGGGCGGTGTCAGCCATCGCGGCGGGCTCCCTCGGGATCGTAGAGGACGGGGCTCGCGACGGTCACGGGGACCAGTCGGTCGCCCACGGGGGCGTACAGCCGCTCGCCGATGCGGTCCCGGCCGCCCTTGACCAGGGCGAGCGCGAAGGTCCGGCCGAGGGCGGCGCTGCGGTAGCTGGAGGTGACGTGGCCCAGCATCGGGACGGGCGGGGCCGGCAGCACGCTGTCGGCGACCAGGTGCGTGCCCTCGGGCAGGAAGTCGCCCGGGTCCTCGGGGAGGAGACCGACCAGGTGCTTGCGGTCGGGCCGGACGGTGTCGGGGCGGGTGTAGGACCGCTTGCCGACGAAGTCCGGCTTCTTCTTGGAGACCACCCAGCTCATGCCGAGGTCCTGCGGGGTGACCGTGCCGTCGGTGTCCTGGCCGATGATCGGGTAGCCCTTCTCGGCGCGCAGGACGTGCATGGTCTCGGTGCCGTACGGGGTGATGCCGTACGGGGCGCCGGCCTCGTACAGCGCCTCCCAGAGCGTCAGCGCCTCCCACGGCGACACGTTGATCTCGTAGGCGAGTTCGCCGGAGAAGCTGATCCGGCAGACCCGGGCCTCGATGCCCGCGACGGTCGTCTCGCGCCAGGCCATGAACGGGAAGTCCTCGTTGGCGACGGCCAGTTGCGGTGCGAGCGAGGCGATCACCTCGCGGGACTTCGGGCCGACCAGGGCGACCGTGGCCCACTGTTCGGTCACGGAGGTGCAGTGGACCTTGAGTTCGGGCCACTCCGTCTGGAGCCACTCCTCCATCCAGTCGAGCACGGCGGCGGCGTTGCCGGTCGTCGTGGTGACCAGGTAGCGGTCCTGGGCCACGCGGATGACCGTGCCGTCGTCGAACACCATGCCGTCGGGGCGGCACATGACGCCGTAGCGGATCATGCCGACCTTCAGGGTGCTCATCATGTTGGTGTAGAGCAGGTCGAGGAAGACCCCGGCGTCCGGGCCCTGGACATCGATCTTGCCGAGGGTGGAGGCGTCCATGAAGCCCACGCCCTCCCGGGTGGCCGCGCACTCGCGCAGCACGGCGGCCTCCATGTCCTCGCCGGCCTGCGGGTAGTACCAGGGGCGCTTCCACTGACCGACGTTCTCGAACAGCGCACCGTGCCCGACGTGCCACTCGTGGATCGCGGTCGTACGGACCGGGTCGCTCAGCACGCCCCGGTCGCGGCCCGCGAGGGCGGCGAAGGAGACCGGGGTGTACGGCGGGCGGAAGGTGGTCGTGCCGAGGGTGGAGACGTCCACGCCGAGCAGTTCGGCGACGGCGCCGCTCGCCAGCACGCCCGAGGTCTTGCCCTGGTCGTTGGCGGTGCCGGCCGTGGTGTACCGCTTGGTGTGCTCCACCGAGCGGAGGCCGGCGCCGGTCGCGCGGGCCAGGTCGGCCACCGTGACATCACGCTGGAGGTCGACGAACCGGGGAGCGTCCGGCGCGCCCGGGACGACGTACACGTGCATCGCCGGGGTCGTCCGCGGCTGCGGCGCCACGACGGGGAGGCGGGGCTCCTCGGGCGTGTACCCCTCGGCCTCGATCGCGCGGGCACCGGCGGCGGCGCCCTGGGCGAGGACAGCGGCGGTGTCGAAGAGACCGCTCGCGCTGCCCACGACCTCGACGGCCTGGCGGCCGGTGTCGGGCACGAAGGAGCCCAGCGTCTCGTCGTGGCGCAGCTTGCCGCCGGACTGGCTGAACAGGTGTGCCGCGGGGTTCCAGCCGCCGGAGACCAGCAGCAGGTCCGCGGCGAACTCCCGCTGCCCGGCGGACTCGCCGTACGGGGCGACGGTCACGGCGGTGAGGCGGGACTCGCCCGCCGTACCGGTGACGGCGTGCCCGGCAAGGACCTCGATGCCGGCGGCCGTGGCGCGCGCGGCCCACTCCCCCGGCTCGGGGCGGGTGTCGACGATCGCGGTGACCGTCAGGCCCGCCGAGGCGAGGTCCAGGGCCGCCGCGTAGGCGCTGTCGTTGGTGGTGAAGACGACCGCGTGGCGGCCGGGCAGGGCGCCGTGGCGGTTGACGTGGGTGCGGGCCGAGGAGGCCAGCATCACGCCGGGGCGGTCGTTGTCCGCGAAGGCCAGGGAGCGCTCGTGGGCGCCGGTCGCGAGGACGACGCGGCGGGCGCGGATGCGCCAGACGCGTTCCCGGGAGACGTGTCCGGGAGCCGCGGCGCCGAGGTGGTTGGTGCGGCGCTCGACGGCGAGGAGGTGGTTGTCGTCGTAGTAGCCGAAGACGGTGGTGCGGCGCAGGACGCGGACCTCGCCTGCGGCGTCGAGCAGGCCTGCGGTCTCGCCCACCCAGTCGAGGTGTTCGGCGGTGCCGAGGAGGCTGCCGCCGAGTTCCGGCTGGTCGTCGGCGAGGATGACGCGGGCGCCGCTGTTCGCCGCGGCGGCGGCCGCCGCGAGGCCGGCCGGGCCCGCGCCCACGACCAGCAGGTCGCAGTGCGCGTGGACGGCGTCGTAGCGGGCCGGGTCGGGTTCGGTGGCGAGGCGGCCCTGGCCGGGGAGGCTGGTGGCGACCAGGCCGTCGTACAGCTCGACGGTGGTCGCGGGCAGCATGGGCTCGGGGAAGGGCTCCTCGATCTGGATGACCGCGTTGGGTTCCTCGACACCGGCGGAGAAGATGCCCCGGGGGCGGCCGAGCTTGATGCTGGTGCCCGCGTGGATGACGCCGTTGGCGAGGAGCGCGGAGGCGAGGGTGTCGCCCCGGTGGCCCTGGTACTCGGTGCCGTCGAAGGTGAAGGTGAGGGCGGTGTCGCGGTCGATGCGGCCGCGGGTGGGGTGGCGGAACGGCTGGGTCGTCTCGCCCCCGCCGCCCCTACCCGTCCCGTCCTGAAGGGGCTGTGCCCCTTCGACCCCGCTCCTGGGGGCTGCGCCCCCAGACCTCGCTTCGGCCTGAACGGCCTCGTCCTCAGACGCCGGACGGGCTGAGAGCGCGGGCCTCGGCTCCGGGGTCGCCGGGCGTTCCTCGCCCGAGCGGTACACCGAAAGGATCTCGTTCGTCGAGGTGTCGCGGACCGCGTTGAACCAGCGGCGGCAGCCCGCCGCGTGGCTCCAGCGTTCGGCGAAGGGGCCCTTGGTGTTGTCGCGGAAGAAGAGGTAGC
This sequence comes from Streptomyces sp. NPDC057438, assembly GCF_042802995.1. Lineage (NCBI taxonomy): Bacteria > Bacillati > Actinomycetota > Actinomycetes > Kitasatosporales > Streptomycetaceae > Streptomyces > Streptomyces sp. NPDC057438. Next base: position 23,944 of record NZ_JBHVDD010000095.1, on the reverse strand, counting down.
GGGCCCACTCCTCGTCGGTGAGGGCCGAGGGGGTCTCGGGGTAGGCCACGTGGGCCTGGCCGCCGTAGTGGAACTCGGCCTCGTCGCGGGGCCCGCACCACGGGCAGGTGATGAGCAGCATGTGTGGGGCTCCCTAGTGGGCCACCGCGGCCGCGCCGTGCTCGTCGACGAGCGCGCCGGTGGTGAAACGGTCGAGCGAGAAGGGGGCGTTGAGGGCGTGCGGGGTGTCGTGGGCGATGGTGTGGGCGTAGACCCAGCCGAGGCCCGGGGTGGCCTTGAAGCCGCCCGTTCCCCAGCCGCAGTTGAGATAGAGGTTGTCGACGGGGCTGAGCCCGACGATCGGCGAGGCGTCGGGGCTGACGTCGACGATGCCGCCCCAGGTGCGCAGCACGTGGGCGCGGGCGAAGACCGGGAACAGCTCCAGGGCCGCGGCCATCTGCTCCTCGATGATGTGGAAGGCACCGCGCTGCGTGTACGAGTTGTACGCGTCGATGCCCGCGCCCATCACCAGCTCGCCCTTGTGCGCCTGGCTGACGTACACGTGGACGGCGTTGGACATGACGACCGTGGGGTGCACCGGCTCCAGGAGTTCGGAGACCAGGGCCTGCAACGGGTGCGACTGGACGGGGAGCTGGATGCCCGCCATGGCGGCGAGCACCGAGGTGTGGCCCGCCGAGCAGAGCGCGACCTTGCCGGCCGCGATACGGCCGCGTGTCGTGCGGACGCCGACGACCCGGTTGTCGACCACGTCGAGGCCGGTGACCTCGCAGTTCTGGATGATGTCGATGCCGGCGGCGTCGGCGGAGCGGGCCAGGCCCCAGGCCACGTGGTCGTGCTTGGCGATGCCCGCGCGCGGCTGGTAGGTCGCGCCGAGGACGGGGTAGCGCACGTCCTGCGAGATGTTGACGATCGGGCAGACGTCCTTGACGCCGTCGGCGTCGAGCCACTCCGCGTCCACGCCGTTGAGGCGGTTGGCCTCCACGCGGCGCACGCTGTCACGGACGTCCTGGAGGCTGTGCGCGAGGTTCAGCACACCGCGCTGGGAGAAGAGGATCGGGTAGTCGAGCTCCTCCTCCAGCCCCTCCCAGAGCTTGAGGGCGTGCTCGTAGATGCCGGCGCTCTCGTCCCACAGGTAGTTGGAGCGGATGATCGTGGTGTTGCGGGCCATGTTGCCGCCGCCGAGCCAGCCCTTCTCCAGCACCGCGACATTGGTGATGCCGTGGTTCTTCGCCAGATAGTGGGCCGTGGCCAGGCCGTGTCCGCCGCCGCCGACGATCACGACGTCGTACGACTTCTTCGGCTCGGGGTCGCGCCACAGCCAGTCGGGGTGCTCGGGGAGGTCGGCGCCGGGGGTGCGGGGGCTCATCGGACGTCTCCGTCTTCCGAAGGGTACGGGTGCTGCGGGTACGGGGGGAGGTGCGCGTTCATACGGCGGTGGCGTTCCTCTCGGCGGCCTCGACGACGTTGGCCAGCAACATCGCGCGGGTCATGGGGCCCACTCCGCCGGGCATCGGCGCGATCCAGCCGGCGACCTGGGCGGCGTCCGGGTGGATGTCGCCGACCAGGCCCTGGTCGGTGCGGGTGATGCCGACGTCCAGGACGGCCGCGCCGGTGCGCAGCATGTCCTTGGTGATCAGCCCGGGGGAACCGGCGGCCGCGATGACGATGTCGGCCTCCCGGGTGTGCCAGGCCAGGCCCTTGGTGCCGGTGTGGCACAGGGTGACGGTGGCGTTCTCGGAGCGGCGGGTGAGCAGCAGGCCGATGGGACGGCCGACGGTGATGCCGCGGCCGACCACGCAGACCCGGGCGCCGGCGAGCGGGACGCCGTGCCTGCGCAGGAGTTCGACGATGCCGCGCGGGGTGCAGGGCAGCGGGGCGTCGACGCCGAGGGTGAGCCGGCCGAGGTTGACGGGGTGCAGTCCGTCGGCGTCCTTGGCCGGGTCCATGCGTTCCAGCACGGCGTTGGCGTCGAGGTGGCGGGGCAGCGGGAGCTGGACGATGTAGCCGGTGCAGGCCGGGTCGGCGTTCAGCTCGTCGATGACGTCCTCGACCTGCTGCTGGGTGGCGTCGGCGGGCAGGTCGCGGCGGATGGAGGCGATGCCGACCTGGGCGCAGTCGCGGTGCTTGCCGGCGACATAGGCGTGGCTGCCGGGGTCCTCGCCGACGAGGACGGTGCCGAGGCCCGGCGGGCGGCCGCCGGTGGCGGTCAACTTGGCCACGCGCTCCGTGAGTTCGCGGCGAATGTCGGCGGCGGTCGCCTTGCCGTCGAGCAACTGTGCGTTCACCGGCGGTGTTCCTTCCCTCTGCGGTCGTGGCGGGTGTCAGCCACGGAGGCGGGACATGGTGGGGTCGAACAGGGGCTCCTCGGTGACGACGGCCTCGACGCGCTGGTCGAAGTAGCCGATGTGCAGCACGGTCCCGGGTTCCGTGAGTTCCGTGGGGAGCCAGGCGTAGGCGATGCCCTTGCCGATGGTGTAGCCGTAGGCGGCGCTGGTGACGTAGCCGACCGGCCGGTCCCCGTCGAGGACGGGTTCCTTGCCGAGGACGACCGACCGGGGGTCGTCGATGACGAGGCAGGTCAGCTTGCGCCGGACGTTCTCCTTGCGGCGCAGCAGCGCGTCCTTGCCGATGAAGTCGTCCTTGTCGAGCTTGACGGCGAAGCCGACGCCGGCCTCGTAGGGGTCGTGCTCGTAGGTCATGTCGGTGCCGAAGGAGCGGTAGCCCTTCTCCAGGCGGAGGCTGTTGAAGGCGCCGCGTCCGGCGATGACGCCGCCGAGCGGCCTCGCCGCCTCCCAGAGCGTGTCCCAGAGCTTCTGGCCCTGGTCGGCGGTGGTGTAGATCTCCCAGCCGAGTTCGCCGACGTAGCTCAGGCGCATCGCGGTGACGGGCACCGAGCCGATGTAGGCGTGCTTGGCGCGGAAGTACTTCAGGCCGTCGCCCGAGAAGTCGGCGTCGGTGAGGGGCTGGAGGACCTTGCGGGCCAGCGGGCCCCACAGGCCGATGCAGCAGGTACCGGGGGTGATGTCGCGGACCTGGACGGTGCCGTCGGCGGGGAGGTGGCGGGTGATCCAGTCCAGGTCGAGGTTGCCGTTGGCGCCGATCTGGAAGGTGTCGTGGGCGAGCCGGGCGACGGTGACGTCGCTGCGGATGCCGCCGTCGTGGTCGAGGAAGAGGGTGTAGGTGACCGAGCCGACGGACTTGGCGACCTTGCCGGTGCACAGGCGCTCCAGGAGGTCGGCGGCGCCGGGGCCGCTCACCTCCAGGCGCTTGAGGGCCGTCATGTCGTACATGGCTACGGTCTCGCGGGTGGCCTGGGCCTCGGCGCCGACGATCGGGGACCAGAACCGTGCGGCCCAGTCGCCCGGGGTGGGGATGGAGCGGCCCTCGACGAGGCCGGCGTTGGCCTCGTACCACTGCGGGCGCTCCCAGCCGTTCGCCTCCAGGAAGAAGGCGCCGTGCTCCTGCTGGCGGGCGTGGAAGGGGCTGGTGCGGATCGGGCGGGGGTCCCCGGAGGGCTGGAGGGGGTGGAGGATGTCGTAGACCTCGACGAAGTTCTGGCAGTCGCGGGCCAGGACGTACTCCGGGGAGAGCTGGTGCGGTTCGAAGCGGTTGACGTCGCACTCGTGCAGGTCGAAGGAGGAGCAGTAGCCGTCGACCAGCCATTCGGCCATGGCCCGGCCGACGCCGGCGGAGTGGGTGACCCAGACCGCCTCGGCGACCCAGAAGCCCTTGACGTCCTTCGACTCGCCGAGCAGCGGGAAGTTGTCGGTGGTGAAGGAGAACAGGCCGTTGATGCCCTCCTCGATCTTCGCCTCCTTGGTGGAGGGAAGCAGGGCCTGGGTCTCGGTCCAGGCGTCGGCGAAGTCGTCCTCGGTGAACTTCAGGACCGACGGCATGTCGGCGGCCTCGTCCACGGAGAGGATCTCGTCGGCCGTGATGGGCATCGGGCGGTGGCCGTAGTAGCCGATGCCGATGCCGTCGAAGCGGTCGCGGTAGTAGAGGTCGGCGTCCTGGTGGCGCAGGATCGGCCGGATCGCCTCCTCGGTCTGGCCGGCGAGGGCCGGGATCGGTCCGGTCCAGGCGAGCTGGTGGGCCAGCGGGGTCAGCGGGAGGTTCATGCCGACCATGCGGGCGATCTTCGGGCCCCAGATGCCGGCGCAGCACACGACGATGTCGGCCGGGATCTCGCCCTGGTCGGTCAGGACTCCGGTGACCTCGCCGTCGGCCTTCAGGACGTCGAGGACCTCGTGGCGGGCCAGGAAGGTCACGCCGCGCTCGGTGGCCCGGCGGATCTGCGCCTCGACGGCGAGGACGGCCTTGGCGAGTCCGTCGGTGGGAACCAGGAGGCCGCCGAGGACCTTGTCGGGGTTGACCAGGGGGTGCTGTTCGAGGCATTCGTCCGCGGTGAGCAGGCGGGCCTCGATGCCCCAGGCGGTGATCCAGCCGTGCCGGCGGCGCAGTTCGGTCAGGCGCTCGGGGGTGGTGGCCACTTCGAGGCCGCCGACCTGGAGGAAGCAGGGCTTGCCGTCCACGTCGAGGGAGCAGAACTTCTCGACGGTGTACCGGGCCAGTTCGGTCATCGTCTTGGAGGAGTTCGTCTGGAAGACCAGGCCCGGGGCGTGGGACGTGGAGCCCCCGGTGGCGGGGAGCGGGCCCTGGTCGACCACGGTCACCTCGGTCCAGCCTCGCGCGGAGATCTCGTCCGCGAGAGCCGCTCCCACGACTCCCGCTCCGATGATGACCACTCGGGGTCCCGCCATCGCCGCACCTCCGGTCTGTTGATCGGTCGAGCCGATCGAGTTGCTGTTTACGCAACGCGGTTCAGGTTGCGCAACTCAATGTGCCTTCCGCGCAGGTGGGTGTCAAGGGTCCCGGGACCTCGGAAAACAGGGGGCGAAAAGGGCCCGGACACGGCGATGCCCGGTGGGCGGCACGCATTCCGCGCGCGCCGCCCACCGGGCATGGTCCGACCGGATTCCCGCGTCCGGTGCGCGGTCCTACTTGAGCCAGGCGTCCACCTTGACGCGGTTGGCGTCGACCCACTTCTTCGCCGCGGCCTCGGGCGTCATCTTGTCCACCGCGATGTACTTGGCGACGATGTTCTGGTCGTCGTTGGTCCAGCTGAAGTTCTTCACCAGGTCATAGGCGGGGCTGCCCGACTCGGCGAACTTCTTGGCCACGATCTTGTCCAGCGTGTAGACCGGGTAGTCGCAGGCGACCTTCTCGGCGTCGGCGTCGCAGCCCTGCTTGTAGTCGGGCAGCTTGACCTTCACCAGCGGGACCTCGGACATGAACCACTGGGGCTCGTAGAAGTAGCCGATCACCCATTCCTTGTTCTTCTCCGCCTTGCGGAAGGTCTGGATGAGGGCCGTCTCGCTGCCCGCGTACACGACCTTGTAGTCCAGCTTCAGGTTCTTGACCAGCGCCTCGTCGTTGGTGACGAACGACGGGTCGCCGTCGAGGAGCTGGCCCTTGCCGCCGGACTCGGAGGTCTTGAACTTCGCCGCGTACTTGTTCAGGTTCTTCCAGTCGGTGATGTCCGGGTGCGCCTTGGCCAGCCACGGCGGCACGTACCAGCCGATCAGGCCCTCGTTGCCGGTGGCACCCGCGTCCACGGCGGTCTTCTGGTCGGTGATGTACTTCTTCTTCAGGTCGTCGTGGCCCCAGTTCTCGACGACCGCGTCCACCTCACCGGTCCCGAAGCCCTGCCAGGCGATCTCCTCCTTCAGGTCCTTCTTGGTGACCTTGCAGCCGAGGTCGTTCTGCGCGACGTAGGCGATGACCGCCGCGTTGGCCTCGTAGCCGACCCACGGGTTGACCGCGAGGTTGAAGGTGCCGCACTTGGCGGAGCTGCCCGAGCCGCCCTCGTCGGAGGACTCGTCACCGACCTTCGCACCGCCGCAGGCGGTGAGGGTGAGGCCGAGAACCGCGATGCCGGCCGCGCCGACTCTCCATCGTCTTGCTTGCCTTGCCATGGTGACTTGCTCCTTCATGCGCTGGTTCGCCGCGCCGCGGCCTGAGTGATGCGGTCGAACATGACTCCGAGAAGGACGATGGCGAGCCCTGCGGCGAGCCCCTTCCCGAACAGTTGGCCCTGCGAGAAACCGGCCACGACGTCGTAGCCGAGGGCGCCGGCACCTACCAGGCCGCCCACCACAACCATCGACAGCACGTAGATCAGACCCTGGTTCGTGGCGAGAGTCAGGGCACCGCGCGCCATCGGCAGCTGGACCTTGGTGATGATCTGCCAGGTGTTGCACCCGGCGGAGGTAGCCGCCTCCACGGTCGTCGCGGGCACGTTCCGCACCCCGTCCGCGATGATCTTCATGGCGACGGGCGCCGCGTAGACGATCGCGGCGACGATCGCCGTGAAGCGGGTCGCGCCGAACAGCGCGAGGAACGGCACCAGATAGACGAACGGCGGCATGACCTGTGCCGCGTCCAGACTCGGCCGCAGCATGCGGTCCACCAGCCGGCTGCGGCCCATCCAGACGCCGAAGCCGATGCCGAGCAGCATCACGAGCAGGGTGGCCACCACGGTCGAGGCCAGCGTCGTCATGCTGTCGGACCACATCCCGGTGGCCACCAGCAGCCCCACGCACACCACCGTGGTGATGCCGGCCCGACGGCCGCCGAGGACCACGCCGAGCGCGACGAGCACGGCCCCGACCAGCCACCACGGGGAGTCCGTGAGCAGTGACTGGAACGGGTTGAGCAGCCCGTTGGTGATGAGGTCGCGGACGGTGTTGGTGACACCGGACAGGTTGTCCTGCACCCAGGTCGTCGTGGTGTCCGCCGCGCTCGCTATGGAGCTGCCGAGACCGCCCTCACCGGGGAACTCGGCCGCCCACACATAGGTGTGCGACATGAAGACCAGGACGGCCGTGAGGACCGCACCCGCGCCGAGCAGCGGCCGCCGCCAGGCGAGGAACCGGTTCTTGGAGCGCCGCTCCTCCTCCTCCCGCGCGCTCGCCGCGGTCGTGACCCGGTCCAGGACGATCGCCATGACGACGATGGACAGACCGGCGTTGAAGGCCGTGCCCACGTCGAGCGACTGGAGCGCCTGGACGACGGTCTTGCCGAGGCCGGGAGCGTCGATCAGGGCCGCGATGGTCACCATGGCCAGGGCGGCCATGATGGTCTGGTTGACGCCCATCACCACGGTCCGCTTGGACATCGGCAGCAGGACCTTCAGCAGGGCCTGCCGGCGGGTCGCCCCGAGCGAGTCGGCCGCCTCCACCGTCGTCTCCGGCACGGTCCGGATGGCGTGCGCGGTGATCCGGATGGCCGGCGGCGCCGCGTAGACCACCGTGGCGATGGTCGCGGAGGCTCCGCCGATGAGGAAGAACAGGGTCAGCGGGGCCAGGTAGACGAAGGTCGGCATCGTCTGCATGAAGTCCAGCAGGGGCGTGATGATCCGGTTGACCCGGTCGGACAGCCCCGCCCACACCCCCAGCGGGATCGCGAACAGCAGCGCCACGAACACCGCGGAGACGGTGAGCGCCAGGGTGTCCATGCTCTCCTGCCACAGGCCCTGCAGGCCGAGGAAGGTGAACCCGGCCACCGCCAGCAGCGCGACCCGCCAGTTGCCGAAGGCCCAGGAGAGGTACCCCGCGATGCCGACGACGCCGAGCCAGCCGATCTGCGGAAGGGGCCGGCCGACGGAGGGCTGGGAGATCAGCTCCTGCACGAAGGTCACCAGGGTGTCGACGACCAGGCGGATCTCGTTGAAGAAGTACAGGAACAGGGGGTTGGAGTTGCGGTTCGCGCCGATCGAGTCGTTGACCTCGTTGAACCACCGGTGCAGATCGGTCAGGTCCGCCGCGCCGAGCGCGAGGGTCTGTCTGCCGCGCAGGACGGCGAACAGCACCAGCCAGACCACCAGGATCGCGCCGAGCACCATGGAGCGGCTGATCCTGCGGGGTTCCGCGGCCGGCGCGGGCTCCTCGGCGGGCCGGGTCTTCTCCGGTCTCCCCGGCGGCTCGGTCTTCTCCACGACGACGGTCATCAGGCGCCGCCTTCCTGTCCGGCGACCACGGCGAGGATCTCCTCGTCGCCGACGATGCCGAGCAGTTTGCCGTTCTCGACGACCTTGACGGGCTTGTCGGCCGCCAGCACGGCGCGGGTGGCCTCCTTGACCACCACGTCCGGACCCAGCTCGGGGCCGTCCAGGGCGTCGCCGTCCTCCAGCGGCCGCATGATCCACCGCAGGGTGAGCACATCGCCGCGCGGTACGTCCTTGACGAACTCGCGTACGTAGTCGTCGGCCGGGGCCCCCACCAACTCGTCGCCGGTGCCGCACTGGACCATCTTGCCGTCGCGCATGATCAGGATGCGGTCGCCCAGCTTGAGGGCCTCGGAGAGGTCGTGGGTGATGAAGACCATGGTCTTGCCGACCTCGTGGTGCAGCCGGATGACCTCGTTCTGCATGTCACGGCGGATCAGCGGGTCGAGGGCGGAGAACGGCTCGTCGAAGAAGAGCACGTCCGGGTCGCCGGCCAGCGCGCGGGCCAGTCCCACACGCTGCTGCATGCCGCCGGAGAGCTGGTCGGGGTAGGACTTCTCGTAGCCGGCGAGGCCGACCAGTTCGACGACCTCCTGGGCCCGCCTGGTGCGCTCGGCCCGGCCCATGCCGCGGATCTCCAGCCCGAAGGCCACGTTGTCGACGACCCGGCGGTGCGGCAGCAGTCCGAAGTGCTGGAAGACCATGGAGAACTTGCGGCGGCGCAGATCGCGCAGGCGCCTGTCGTCGGCCTGGCGGATGTCCTCGCCCTCGAAGACGACCTCGCCCGCGGTGGGTTCGATGAGCCGGGTCAGACATCGCACCAGCGTGGACTTGCCGGAGCCGGACAGGCCCATGACGACGAAGACCTCGCCGGGCGAGACGTCGAAGTGCACGTCGCGCACGGCGGCGGTGCAGCCGGTGCGGTCCATCAGCTCCCGGCGGGTGAGCCCGCAGAGCTCCTCGGACTGCGGCACCCGGTCGGCCTTCGGCCCGAACACCTTCCACAGGCTGCGCACGGAGATGACCGGGGTGGGACCCGAGTCCTGGGGCGTGCCGCGCCGCTGCGGCACCTCGGTCTGGGTGGTCATGTTCGACCTTCTTTCGGCGTTCAGCCGCTGAACCAGCGCTGCGGCCGGGGTTGGATGTTCTGCCAGATGTGCTTGGGCTCTCGGTACTCGTTCAGGCCGGTCGGTCCCAGCTCCCGGCCCACACCGGAGTGCCCGAAACCGCCCCATTCCGCTTGCGGCACATAGGGGTGGTAGTCGTTGATCCACACGGTGCCGTGCCGCAGCCGCCGGGCGACCCGCTGGGCCCTGCCGGCGTCCTGTGTCCACACGGCACCGGCCAACCCGTACTCGGTGTCGTTGGCGATGCGTACGGCGTCGTCCTCGTCGGTGAAGCGCTCCACGGTGAGCACGGGCCCGAAGGACTCCTCGTGCACCACGCGCATGTCCTGCCGGCACTCGTCGAGGACGGTGGGCAGGTAGTAGTGGCCGTCCGCCAGCGCGGGGTCGTCGGGGCGGGCGCCGCCGCAGCGCAGGACGGCGCCCTCGGCGAGGCCGGCGGCGACGTACGCCTCGACCTTGTCCCGGTGCTGCGCGGAGATCAGGGCCCCGGTCTCGGCCTCGGTGTCGTAGGGCCCGCCGAGCCGGATGAGCCGGGCGCGGCGGACGACCTCGTCGACGAAGCGGTCGTGCAGGGAGTCCTCGACGATCAGCCGGGCCCCGGCCGAGCAGACCTGGCCCGAGTGCAGGAAGACGGCGGTGAGGGCGAAGTCCACGGCCGTCTCGAAGTCGGCGTCGGCGAAGACGACGTTGGGGTTCTTGCCGCCCAGTTCCAGCGCGACCTTCTTCACGGTCGCGGCGGCGGTGGCCATGATGCGCCGGCCGGTGTCCAGACCGCCGGTGAAGGAGACCAGGTCGACGCGGGGGTCCTCGGAGAGCGGGGCGCCCACCTCGGGCCCGGCGCCCAGCACCAGGTTGGCGGCGCCGGCCGGCAGCCCGGCCTCCTCCAGTGCCCTCATCAGCAGGATCGAGGTGGAGGGGGTCAGCTCGCTGGGCTTGAGGACGATCGTGTTGCCGGCCAGGAGCGCCGGTGCGACCTTCCAACTGGCCTGCAGGAGCGGGTAGTTCCAGGGGGTGATCAGTGCGCACACCCCGACCGGCTCGTAGACGACCCGGCTGACCGCGTCGTCACGGCCGGTGTCGATCACCCGGCCTGCGTCGGTGCCCGCGAGACCGCCGTAGTAGCGGAAGCAGGAGACGACGTCGGCGATGTCGTACTCGCTCTCCACCACCCGCTTGCCCGTGTCGAGCGACTCCGCGCGGGCGAAGTTCTTGGTGTCGCGCTCGATGATGTCCGCGGTGCGCAGCAGCAGTGCGCCGCGCTCCCGCTCGGGAGTCCCGGGCCAGGGGCCGGCGTCGAACGCCTCCCGGGCCGCGGCGATCGCCGCCTCGGTGTCGGGGCGCGTTCCTTCCGAGACGGTCGCCGTGAGCGTGCCGTCAGCGGGACATCGGATCTCGCGGTGACCACCGGCCACCGGAGCCCGCCATTCGCCGTTCACATACAGGTCTGCCACGCGCCGAGCCTTCCGACTGAAATTCGTTGCGCATCGTGCACCCGATTGCTTGTGATGGAACACCCTGTCGGCTGGTCAGACGGACGTCAAGATGTTGGCGGATGACGATTTGGCCATGTGGTCACTTACCCTCCCACCCTTGACCACAGGCGGCACCGAGCCGACCATGTTGCGTATCGCTCACCTTGTTGTGCAATACGCACCGACGGAGGCCCGCCGTGTCCATGAGGTTCCCCCGCCCGCAACCTGGCCGTGAGTTCGTCCTGACCCTTTCCTGCCCCGACAGCGCCGGGCTGGTTCACGCCGTGAGCGGCTATCTCGTCAGGAACTCCGGAAACATCCTGGAAAGCCAGCAGTTCGACGACCGGCTCCAGGGCCGGTTCTTCATGCGGGTCCACTTCGACGTCGCCGACCCGAACGTGGACCTGGAGGGCCTGCGCTACCGCTTCGGCCCCGTCGCCCAGGCCTACGGGATCTCGTGGTCCCTCAGTGACGCCTCCACACCGACCCGGACCCTGATCATGGTGTCCAAGTTCGGGCACTGCCTCAACGACCTGCTGTTCCGGCAGCGGGCGGGGGCGCTCAACATCGAGATCCCCGCGATCGTCTCCAACCACCGGGAGTTCGAGAAGCTCGCGGAGACGTACGACGTCCCGTTCCACCACGTGCCGGTGACCCGGGACACCAAGCCGGAGGCCGAGGCACGGCTGCTCGAACTCGTCCGTGACCTGGACATCGACCTGGTGGTCCTGGCCCGCTACATGCAGATCCTCTCCGACGACCTGTGCAAGGAGCTGGACGGCCGCGCCATCAACATCCACCACTCCTTCCTGCCCAGCTTCAAGGGCGCACGCCCCTACGACCAGGCCTACGACCGCGGTGTGAAGCTCGTCGGCGCGACGGCGCACTACGTGACCTCGGACCTGGACGAGGGCCAGATCATCGAGCAGGACGTGGTCCGCGTGGACCACTCGCTGGACCCCGGTGAACTGGTCACGGTCGGCCGGGACGTGGAGGCTCAGGTGCTCGCGCACGCCGTGAAGTGGCACAGCGAGAACCGGGTGATGGTGGAGGGAAACCGCACGGTCGTCTTCCGCTGAGCGGTAGGGCCTCCGTATACGAAAGCCGGACGGGCTGGGAGCCCGTCCGGCTTTCGGCTTTCGGCTTTCGGTGACCGGGGACCGGCCTTCGGCGTACCGCGTGAGGGGGCGCGCTCAGCCCTCCAGCCGGTCCAGCAGGGACCGCCGCCAGCGCTCCGTCTCCGCGATCTGGTTGAAGGTGAACAGGTGCAGCCCCGCCACCCCGGACGCGGGGTCGGCGAGGGCCTTCTCCGTGCGCGTGAGCAGTTTCTCGGGCGAGTAGCCGCCGGGCGCGGCGAAGCGGACGAACCACGACGCGTGTCTGGTCAGGAAGCGGGTCGACTCCCCCACCCCGATCTTCGTCGCCATGGCCAGCAGCTTCGCCCGCTGGACGGGCCCGGCGACGCCCACGTGGACCGGCAGGGTCACGTCCCGGCGCCTGACGCGCGCCAGCCACTCCCCCAGCACCCGCGGGTCGAAGCAGAGGTTGCTCACGACGTACGTGGCGTGCTCGCGCTTGTCCCACATCGCCTGGACGGTGATGTCGTCGTGGATGAGCGGATGGCTCTCGGGATAGCCGGTGACCCCGACCCGGGCGAACGGTCCGCCCAGCTCGCCCAGCCGGCGCAGCACCGGCAGCGCCCCCTCGTAGGGTCCGGCCGGCGGGTCGGCGTCACCCGCCGGGACGAACACGTCGTCCACGCCCGCCTCGCGCAGCCGGTCCACGACCTCCTTCAGGTGCAGGTCGTCCCGCAGGAGCCGGGCGGGGACGTGCGGGACCGTGCGGTACCCGTGCGCGGCCAGCCGGCCGGCGAGGTCGAGGGTCGGCTCCAGGCCCTTGACCGGCGACGCCGTCACGGTGACGACGACGTCGCGCGGGACATGGGCGAGGACCTTCTCCTCGGTGGCTCTCGCCGGCAGCACCTCGTAGCGGACCGTGTTCAGCAGTGCTTGCAGCCCTGCGGCGGCCAACGCCTACTCCGCCCGCGCCTGGACGTCACGGTGACGGTAGTACGCGGCCTTCGACGGGGCCAGCGGCTCCTTGCCGAGGATCAGGTCTGCGGCCTTCTCCGCGATCATCATCACCGGCGCGTAGATGTTGCCGTTGGTGACGTAGGGCATGACGGAGGCGTCCACCACCCGCAGTCCGTCCACGCCGTGCACGCGCATGCTGGTGGGGTCCACGACGGACATCTCGTCGGTGCCCATCTTGCAGGTGCAGGAGGGGTGCAGAGCGGTCTCGCCGTCCTTGGCGACCCAGGCGAGGATCTCCTCGTCCGTCTCGACGGAGGGTCCGGGGGAGATCTCCCCGCCGTTGTAGGGGGCGAGCGCGGGCTGGTTGAGGAGCTTGCGGGCCACCCGGATCGCCTCGACCCACTCGCGGCGGTCCTGTTCGGTGGAGAGGTAGTTGAAGCGCAGGGCGGGGTGCTCCCGCGGGTCCCGGCTCTTGATCTTCACCGAGCCGATGGCGTCGGAGTACATGGGCCCGACGTGCACCTGGTAGCCGTGCCCGCCCGCCGGGACGGAGCCGTCGTAGCGGACCGCGATCGGCAGGAAGTGGAACATCAGGTTGGGGTAGTCGACGTCCTCGTTGCTGCGGGCGAACCCGCCGGCCTCGAAGTGGTTGGTGGCGGCGGGGCCCTTGCGGAACAGCCACTGCAACCCGATGAAGGGGGCACGCCACTTCGCCAGGTACGGCTGCATGGAGACGGGCTTCTCGCAGGCGTACTGGATGTAGACCTCCAGGTGGTCCTGCATGTTCTCGCCGACGCCCGGGAGGTCGTGGACGACGTCGATGCCCAGCGCCCGGAGTTCCTCGGCGTTGCCCACGCCGGAGAGCTGGAGCAGCTGCGGCGAGTTGATCGCGCCGCCGCAGAGGATGACCTCCTTGGCGCGGACCTGCTTCGGGGCGCCCTTGCCGCGCCGGTACTCGACGCCGACGGCCTTCTTGCCCTCGAAGAGGACCCGGGTGACGAGGGCGCGGGTGGTGACCGTGAGGTTGGGCCGCTTCCGGACGGGCTTCAGATACGCCTTCGAGGCCGAGAGCCGGCGGCCGCGGTGGACGTTGCGGTCGAACTTGGCGAAGCCTTCCTGTCGGAAGCCGTTCACGTCGTCGGTGGGGGCGTAGCCCGCCTCCTCGGTGGCCTTGAGGAAGGCACCGAAGAGGGGGTTCGTCGCCGGGCCGCGCTCCAGGACCAGGGGCCCGTCGTGGCCGCGGAACTCGTCGTCGGGGTCGGCCTCGAGGCAGTTCTCCATACGCCGGAAGTACGGCAGACAGTGGGCGTAGTCCCAGGTCTCCATGCCCGCGTCGGCGGCCCAGCGCTCGTAGTCCATGGGGTTGCCGCGCTGGAAGATCATGCCGTTGATGCTGCTGGAGCCGCCCAGGACCTTGCCGCGCGCGTGGTAGACGCGCCGGCCGTTCATGTGGGGCTCGGGCTCGGACTCGTACTTCCAGTCGTAGAAGCGGCTGCCGATGGGGTAGGTCAGCGCCGCGGGCATGTGGATGAAGACGTCCCACGGGAAGTCCGACCGGCCCGCTTCCAGGACCAGGACCCGGTTCGCCGGGTCGGCGGACAGCCTGTTTGCCAGTGCACTGCCCGCGGATCCACCACCGACGATCACGAAGTCGTACTGCACAGGAGCCATGGTGCCTCGTCTCACTCGCGCCGTAGATATGCGTGGCATGCTAGACCCGGTCGCGCTATACGCACCAGGTTGCGAACGGCGCAACTTGAGGAACTTCGTTTCGGGGCGGTTACTTGCAACTGTGTTGTTTACTGCGCGTATAGTTTCACTGTGAGCAACTACAGCCTTGACACAGAAACGTCGAATTCACCAGCAGGCGGCGTGCAGTCGGTGGACCGCGCCATCAGCGTCCTGGAGATCCTCGCGCAGCGCGGCGAAGCCGGTGTCAGCGAGGTGGCGGGCGAGATCGAGGTGCACAAGTCCACGGCCTTCCGCCTCCTCGGAGCCCTGGAGGCGCGCGGCCTGGTCGAGCAGGCCGGCGAGCGCGGCAAGTACCGGCTCGGCTTCGGCATCGTGCGTCTGGCCGGCGCGGTCACGGGCCGTATCGACATCACCCAGCAGGGCCGCCCCGTGTGCGAGCGGCTGGCCGAGGAGATCGGCGAGACCGTCAACATCGCCGTGATGCAGGAGCAGTACGCGATCAACCTGTACCAGGTGCGCGGCCCCGGGGCGGTCACCGCGCACAACTGGGTGGGCCAGTTGACCCCCCTGCACGCCACGTCGAGCGGCAAGATCCTGCTGGCCCATCTGCCGGCCAAGGAGCGCGCCACGCTGCTGACGAACGCGGGTATGAAGAAGGTCACCCCGCACACCATCACCGCGAAGACGAAGCTGGAGAAGAACCTCGTCGCCGCCCGGGAGCGGGGTTACGCCTTCACCCTGGAGGAGTTGGAGATCGGCCTGCACGCCATGGCCGCGCCGGTGCGCAACCGGGACGGCGAGGTCATCGCCGCGCTCAGCGCCTCCGGACCCTCCTACCGGTTCACCGAGGAGCGACTGCACGAACTGTCCCCGGTCCTGGTCAAGGGCGCCGCCGAGATCAGTCACCGCATGGGTTTCCTGGGCTGACTCACCCCTGCGTGATACCGAGACGCTCGTTCACCCAGTCGTGGAAGGCGCCGATGTGGTGCTCGCTGGGCACCAGCACACCGCCCTTGGCGTACAGGCGTGAGCTCATGCCGGGCTGGGTCCGCTCGCAGGCCTCGAAGTCCTGGAGGTTGACCCGGTCGAAGAGTTCCACGGACCGGCTGACGTCCTTGCCGCTCTCCACGACGTGCGGCAGATAGAGCCAGTCGCACTCGACGATCGTGCGGTCCGCCGCGACCGGGTACATGCGGTGGAAGATCACGTGGTCGGGGACGAGGTTGATGAACACCTGCGGCCGGACGGTGATCGCGTAGTAACGGCGGTCCTGGTCCTCGGCCACTCCCGGGATACGGTCCAGGCCCTCGGAACCGTCGACCGTGAACCCCTGCACGTCGTCACCGAACTCGGCGCCGTGGCCCACGTAGTACTGCGCGGCGTACCCGTCCGCGAACTCCGGCAGCACCTCGGTCAGTTCCGGATGGATCGTGGCGCAGTGGTAGCACTCCATGAAGTTCTCGATGATGAGCTTCCAGTTCGCCTTCACGTCGTACGTGATCCGGCGCCCCACCGACAGGTTGTCGATGTCGTACCGCTCGATCGACTCCACGTCACCGAGACGGGTGACGACCTCACCCATGACCTCCTCCTCGAAGGAGGGCGGGTTCTCCGCGAGGCAGACCCACACATAGCCGAGCCACTCCCGTACGGCGACACTCACCAGGCCGTACTCGGTCCGGCCCACGTCGGGCATCTTGGTGAGGTTGGGCGCGGCGACCAGCTTGCCGTTCAGGTCGTACGTCCAGGCGTGGTAAGGACACTGGAAGGCCCGCTTGACCTCGCCCGACTCCTCGGTGCAGAGCTTGGCCCCACGGTGCCGGCAGACGTTGAAGTACGCGCGGATCGAGTTGTCCCGGGCCCGGGTGACGAGGATGCTCTCGCGGCCCACCTCGACGGTGCGGAAGGCACCCGGCTTCGCCAGCTCGGAAGCCCGGGCGACACAGAACCACATGGTCTCGAATATGTGCTCCTGCTCCTGGGCGAAGACCGCCGGATCGGTGTAGGAGGAGCCGGGAAGAGTGGCGATCAGGCTGTCGGGCAGGCTGGTCGAGGTCACGGGTCACTCCTCGGTGAACGTCGCGGAGGGGTCATTCGGACGCCGGGAGGACGACTCCGGACGGCGTTGTACATGGAGCAACGCTGCGCGCTGTGGGCAACCGCAGCATGGGGTGACGCCGGGGTGCTGTCAAGACGTGGCGGCGGCCAGCTGCTTGCGCGCCCGCATGAACAGCCGCGGCTGGTTCATCCCGAGCACGGCGACCGGCCGGCCGTCGCGCCGGTAGACGGCGAGGACGTCGCGGTCGTCCGCCGCGCCCGCCTCGACGGTGATGCTGTCGGCCTCGGCAGCGTGGCCGGCGAACTGGATGCGGACGCCGTACTGGTCGGACCAGAAGTACGGCGGCCGGGGCACGCCGGGCTCGACCGCGCCGCCCGCCAGCAGGGTGGCGACGGCGGCCTCCGGGCGTTCGCGCGCGCCGGTCCAGTGTTCCACCCGGCGGTGGTGACCGGCCCTGGGGTCGTACCAGTTGGCGCAGTCGCCGACCGCGACGACCCCGGCCAGGCTGGTACGGCCGTCCGCACCGCACTTCACGCCGTTGTCGAGGGCGATGCCGGAACCCTCCAGCCACTCGACGCAGGGGTGGGCCCCGACGCCGACGACCACGATGTCGGCGGGGACGCTCCGGCCGTCCTCCAGCAGGACGGCGTCGATCCGGTGCTCCCCGCTCAGCCCCTTGACGCCCACGCCGCACAGCAGCCGCACACCGTGGTCGGTGTGCAGGCCGGAGACGACGGCGCCCATGGTGGCGCCGAGCGGTCCGGCGAGCGGGGTCGGGGCCGCCTCCACGACGGTGACGTCCAGACCGAGGGCGTAGGCGGTGGAGGCGACCTCGGCGCCGATGAACCCGCCGCCGATCACCACCAGGCGTCCGCCGCGGGTCAGTTCGTCGCGCAGGGCGCGGGCGTCGTCCAGGGTGCGCAGCGTGTGCACCCCGGCGAGGCCCGCGGAGCCGGGCAGGGTGCGCGCCACGGCACCGGTGGCGATGACGAAGCCGTCGGCGCGCACCTCCCGTCCGTCGGCGAGACGGACGGTGCGCGCGGTGTGGTCGAGCCCGGTGGCGCGGGTGCCGAGCAGCCACTGCGCCGCCAGGTCCTCGCCCTCCGTCTCCAGGGCGAGTTCGGCCTCGCCCAGGGTGCCGGACAGGAACTCCTTGGACAGCGGGGGCCGGTCGTAGGGGCGATGGAGTTCGTCCCCGATGACGACCAGCCGTCCGTCGAAGCCCTGTTTGCGCAGTGAGCGCGCCGCCGACAGGCCGGCGAGGGAGGCGCCGACCACGGCGACGGTCCTCACGCGGGACCGCCGGCGAGGCGGGCCGAGATGCAGGGCGGCAGGTTGGGTGCCTCCGTGGAGAGCCGGACGTAGATCATGTCGTCCTCGACGACGACCTCGTGCGTCCGGACCGGCAGCTTCGCCGGCGGGGAGTCGACCGCGCCGGTGCGCAGGTCGAACTTGGAGGCATGCAGCGGGCATTCCACCTCGCAGCCCTCCAACCAGCCGTCGGCGAGCGAGGCGTCCTGGTGGGTGCAGGTGTCGTCGATGGCGAAGACCTCGCCGTCGTCGGTGTGGAACACCGACACCGGCGGGTCGATGTCGAGCCGGAAGGCCTCACCTCGCGGAAGATCCGCGAGACGGCACGCGGGAATCATCATGACACCTCGGGTGCGTATAACGAAACGGTTTGCGGTAAGCGCAACATCAGTCTGGAGTCGCCCAGAACCCTTGTCAAGGCATTCAGAGGGCCCTGTGAGTCCCGCCAGGCGTTGCGGTATCCAAAACTCAGCGCACATAGAACAACAGCAGCCCGCCTGCTCGGCTCGCGGCAACCGCGGGGCGAGGGCGGGCGGATGAGGCCGGTCGGGGCCGCGCGGGCCCGGCGGGGCCGTGGCCGCGCGGGGCGGTGCCACGGCCCCGCCGTGCGGCGGGTCCCGGCGTTCTCAGACGGCGGAGGGCGCGGCCTCCTCGTCCTGGCTGGACTGTTCGGCCTCCGGGCCGGCCGCGGACGCGGCGGGGCCGATGCGGAGTTCGAAGTCCCCGTCGTACCTCTCGTGTCCGGCGATGACGGCCGTCTCGACGGCCTCCTTGCCCATGCGCCCGCGGATGATGAGCGGATCGTGGCGCAGGTCCCGGTTGAGCGCGACGCACAACCCGATCATCACCAGGGTGAAGGGGGCCGCCGCGAGGATGGTGAGGTTCTGCAGCCCGGCGAGGGCGTCGCCCTTGCCGCCGCCGATGAGCAGCATGACGGCGGCGACCGCCCCGGTCAGCACGCCCCAGAACACCACGACGCCCCGGGAGGGTTCGAGGGAGCCCCGCTGGGACAGTGTCCCCATCACGATGGAGGCGGCGTCGGCGCCGGAGACGAAGAAGATGCCGACGAGCACCATCACGACGATGCTCGTCACCGTGGCCAGGGGGTACTGCTGGAGGACGTCGAAGAGCTGACCCTGGGCGGTGGCGGCGTCGTTGAGACGGCCGGCCTCCTGGAGGTGCATCGCCGAGCCGCCGAAGACGGCGAACCAGAGCAGGCTGACACTGCTGGGGACCAGGATGACGCCCCCGACGAACTGCCGGATGGTGCGGCCGCGGCTGATGCGCGCGATGAACATCCCGACGAAGGGCGTCCAGGAGATCCACCACGCCCAGTAGAAGACCGTCCAGCCCGCCAGCCAGTCGGCGACACCCTTGCCGCTCGAGGCCTCGGTACGGCCCGCCATCTGGGCGAGGTCGCCGAAGAAGGCACCGACGGAGGTGGGCAGCAGGTCGAGGATGAAGATGGTCGGGCCGACGAGGAACACGAAGAGGGCGAGGAGCACCGCCAGCACCATGTTGGTGTTGGACAGCCACTGGATGCCCTTCTCGATGCCCGAGACCGCCGAGGCGACGAACGCCACGGTCAGCACCGCGATCACGAGGACCAGCAGTCCGGTGCCGACCGACCCCAGCCAGCCGAGCCCGGTGAAGCCGCTGCCGATCTGGAGTGCGCCGAGCCCCAGGGAGGCCGCCGAGCCGAAGAGGGTGGCGAAGATGGCGAGGATGTCGATGGCCCGGCCGGGCCATCCGTTCACCCTCTTCTCACCGAGCAACGGAGTGAACACCGCGCTGATCAGCTGGCGGCGTCCGCGCCGGAAGGTGCTGTAGGCGATGGCGAGACCCACGACCGCGTACATCGCCCACGGGTGGAGCGTCCAGTGGAAGAGGGTCGTGGCCATGGCGGTCTCCATGGCCTGGTTGGCGTCGGCCGGGTCGGTGCCCGGCGGCGGTGTGACGAAGTGGGAGAGCGGCTCGCTCACGCCGTAGAACATCAGACCGATGCCCATGCCGGCGCTGAACATCATGGCGATCCACGAGACGGTGCGGAACTCGGGCTGCTCCCCCTCCTTCCCGAGGGTGATCCGCCCGTAGCGGCTCATCGCGAGCCAGAGGGCGAAGACCACGAAGCCCGAGGCGGCGAGGACGAAGGCCCAGCCACCGTTGCGGATCGTCCCGTCCAGCAGCTTCCCCGACACGCTCTCCAGCGCGTCGGTCGCCGTTGCTCCCCACACGACGAAGGCCAGGGTGAGGGCCGCGGCCACACCGAAGACCACGAGGTCGGTGCGGGGGCGGCCACCGGCCGCGCCGCCTCCCGGTACGTCCTCGGCGACAGGAGGGCCTGCGCTCCCGATCCGTTCGCGGGCTCTGCTCATCAGCTCGTTCCTTCCACAGACGGCGGTGGACGCCCCACCGCGGACGACGGTCGCGGGGCAGGGCGGGACAAGAAGGGAGACATGCCGGCCGCCGGGGCGACCACCACCGGGATCCGACCAAGACCCAGTTGCGAATAATGCACTGGGATTCACTATGGGCAACAACAATCTGGCGCCCCGGAGAGGCTGTCAAGGGGTACGTCACGACGAGTCGCAGCAAGTCCGCGTCACGACGAGTCGCAGCGCCCGAGTCGTACCGGGTCCCAGGGGCGTCAGCCGGCCGCTTCCACGCGGCGACCGACGCCGGCCGACGCCACCGCGAGCAGTCGCCGCGCCTTCAGGCAGGTCTCGGCCCACTCCCGCTCGGGATCGGAGCCCCAGGTGATGCCCGCCCCCGTACCGAAGCGCAGCCAGGGGCCTTTGGCGGCGGTCCGGTCGATCCAGAACGTACGGATGCCCACCGCCAGTCGGCCCGTGCCGCGATCGGCGTCGACCCAGCCGACACCACCGCAGTACGGGCCTCGCGGCGCGGTCTCCAGCGCCTCGATGACGCGCAGCGCGCTGACCTTGGGGGCGCCCGTGACGGACCCGGGCGGGAAGGTCCCGTCGAGCAGCTCCGGCCATCCGGCGTGCTCGGCGAGCCGCCCGCGCACGGTGGACACCAGGTGCACCAGACCCGGGTGCCGCTCCACCGCGCACAGCTCGGGGACCGTCACGCTGCCGGTCGTACAGACGCGCCCCAGGTCGTTGCGGACCAGGTCCACGATCATGACGTTCTCGGCCCGGTCCTTCTCCGACAGGTCGTCGACGGTACGGCCGGTGCCCTTGATGGGGCCGGACTCCACCGTGCGGCCGGTGCGGCGCAGGAACAGCTCGGGCGAGGCGGTGGCGATCTCGACGCCGTGCGCGGGCAGCCGGACCGTGCCGGCGTACGGGGCGGGGTTGCCGTGCGCCAGCAGGGCCGTGAGCGCGTCCACGTCCGCGCGGTCGGGGTCCGGCAGCGGAGCGGACAGGATCCGGCACAGGTTGGCCTGGTAGACCTCTCCGGCCGCGATGTGCGCACGGATACGGCGGACCCCGGCGGTGTAGGCGTCCCGGTCGAGCGAGGAGGTCCACGCGTGCGGGCCCGGTCCGTGCCACGCGCCCGGCCGGACCGCGGGCACGGGCGCACGGCGCACGTCCCCGAAGCGCGCGCAGACCAGGCGGCCCTCGAAGTCGGCGACCACGGCCCAGAACCCGGTGGACTCCAGGGCCGCGGGATCGCCGGTCACGTCCCGCAGGTCGGTGGCGACCAGACCGTCGAAGCGGGCCAGCGGGGCGAGGAGCCGCCCTGTTCCCCTCATCGGACGTCAGGTCCCCGCGGGCGGGCCGGCGGGCACCGGTTCCAGGCGGACGACGATCGACTTCGAGGTGGGGGTGTTGCTGATCGCCGCCGTGGAGTCCAGGGGGACCAGGACGTTGGTCTCGGGGAAGTAGGCGGCGCAGCAGTCGCGGGGCGTCGGGTAGGGCACCACGCGGAAGGCCGGGGCCCTGCGTTCCACCCCGTCGTCGTACTCGCTGACGATGTCGACGAGGTCGCCGTCGGCCAGGCCCCGGTCGGCGAGGTCGTCGGGGTGCACGAACAGGACCCGGCGCCCCTGGTGGATGCCGCGGTAGCGGTCGTCCAGGCCGTAGACGGTGGTGTTGTACTGGTCGTGGGAGCGGAGCGTCTGGAGCAGCAGGCGGCCCGGCGGCACATGCGGCCGCTCCAGCGGGTTGGCGGTGAAGTTGGCCAGCCCCGTGGCGGTGGTGAACCGGCGTTCGTCGCGCGGCGGATGGGGCAGCGCGAATCCGCCCGGCCGGCGCACCCGGTGGTTGAAGTCCTGGAAGCCGGGGATCACGCGGGCGATGCGGTCGCGAATGCTGTCGTAGTCCCTCTCGAACTCCTCCCAGGGCACATGGGAGCCCGCCTCGCCCAGCGCGGCCCGTGCCATCCGGCTGACGATCGCGGGCTCGCTGAGCAGTTGCCCGGAGGCGGGGGCGAGACGCCCTCGGGAGAGGTGCACCATGCCCATGGAGTCCTCGACGGTGACCTGCTGGGGCCCGGCGGGCCGCAGGTCGGCCTCGGTCCGGCCGAGGCACGGGAGGATGAGCGCCTGCTCCCCGGCGATGACGTGCGAGCGGTTGAGCTTGGTGGAGATCTGCACGGTGAGTCGGCAGTTGCGCAGGGCCCGCTCGGTGAGGTCGGTGTCGGGGGCGGCGGCGACGAAGTTGCCGCCGAGCGCGACGAAGACCCGTACGTCACCGTCGCGCATGGCACGGATGCTCTCGACCGCGTCGTGGCCGTGCCGCCTCGGGGGCGTGAAGGCGAACTCGGCGCCGAGCGCGTCCAGGAAGGCGTCGTCCGGCTTCTCGTAGATGCCCATCGTGCGGTCGCCCTGCACGTTGGAGTGGCCGCGCACCGGGCACAGGCCCGCGCCGGGGCGGCCGATGTTGCCGCGCAGCAGGAGGAAGTTGACGACGTCCCGGATGGTGGGCACCGAGTGGCGGTGCTGGGTCAGGCCCATCGCCCAGCAGACGACGATCTTCTCGGCGCCCCGCACCTCCTCGAACGCGGCCCGGATCTCCTCCTCGGGCAGGCCGGTGGCGGTCAGGATCTCGTCCCAGGACGCCTTGCGGGCGTGCTCGGCGAACTCCTGGAAGCCATGGGTGTACCGGTCGATGAAGGGGGTGTCCAGAACGGTGCCGGGGGCCTCGTCCTCGGCCTCCAGCAGCATGCGGTTGAAGGCCTGGAACAGCGCCTGGTCGCCGCCCAGCCTGATCTGGAGGAACCGGTCGGCCAGGCGGGTGCCGCCGCCGAGGACCCCGGAGGGCCGCTGGGGGTTCTTGAACCGCAGCAGCCCCGCCTCGGGAAGCGGGTTGACCGCGATGATCCGGGCGCCCCGGCGCTTGGCGGTCTCCAGCGAGGAGAGCATCCGGGGATGGTTGGTGCCGGGGTTCTGGCCGACCACGAGGATGAGATCGGCGTCGTGGAGGTCTTCGAGGGTGACGCTGCCCTTGCCGATGCCGATGGTCTCCGTCAGCGCCGAACCGCTGGACTCGTGGCACATGTTGGAGCAGTCGGGAAGATTGTTGGTGCCGAGCATCCGGACGAACAGCTGGTACAGGAACGCGGCCTCGTTGCTCGCCCGGCCGGAGGTGTAGAAGGCGGCCTGGCCCGGGTGGTCGAGCGCGGCGAGTTCACGGGCGATCACGGCGAACGCCTCGTCCCAGGAGATCGGCCGGTAGCGGTCCTCTCCTGCCGGGCGGTACATGGGGTGGGTCAGCCGGCCCTGCTGGCCGAGCCAGTAGTCGCTGGCGGGGAGCAGGTCCTCCAGGGTGTGCTCGGCGAAGAAGTCCGGGGTCACCCGGCGGACCGTGGCCTCCTCGGCCACCGCCTTGGCCCCGTTCTCGCAGAACTCCGCGGCGTGCCGGTGCTCCGGCTCCGGCCAGGCACAGCCGGGGCAGTCGAAGCCCTCCTTCTGGTTGACCCGCAGGAGGGTGAGCAGGCCCCGGCGGGCTCCCATCTGCTCACCGGCGTGCCGGAGCGAGGAGGTGACCGCGGGGAGGCCGGCGGCGTACTCCTTCGGAGGGCCGACCCGCAGCCGGGCGTCTCCGGGGTCGTCGACAGGTGCGTTGCGAGTCATCTGAGGCGCCACTCCGGGATGTAGGGGAATCAGAGCCGTTCCGTCGCCGGGCGACCCGGCCTGTTCTGCGCGTTGCGCACTACACAACAGTGCCGTGATACGCAACGAACTCAAGAAAGCGTGATCCCCGATCCCCTGTCAAGGGGTGTGCGGGGATACATGGGGACGCATGAGGCGGCCGTGCCGTGGCCGGGGGGTCCCGGCC
>NZ_JBHVDD010000094.1:0-37260 GCF_042802995.1 Streptomyces sp. NPDC057438 | reverse complement strand
CATGCCGAAGGGCCCCGGAGAGGATCCGGGGCCCTTCGGCATGTGCGGTCGATGTGCGGTCGGCCCGACCGGCCGGAACGGCCGGAGCGCCTAGAACGGCTCGAAGTCGTCGTACTCCTTCTGGAGTTCGTCCCGCTCCGCCTGGCGGTCGCGGCGGCGCTGCACGGCCGGGCGGGGCTCCTCGAAGCGGTGGTCCTCGCCGCGGCGGCCGAGCATCTCCGCGCCGGCCATGACGGTCGGCTCCCAGTCGAAGACGACCGCGTTGTCCTCGGGGCCGATGGCGACGCCGTCGCCGGAGCGGGCGCCCGCCTTCATCAGCTCGTCCTCGACGCCGAGCCGGTTGAGGCGGTCGGCGAGGTAGCCCACCGCCTCGTCGTTGCTGAAGTCGGTCTGCCGGACCCAGCGCTCCGGCTTCTCGCCCCGGACGCGGAACAGGCCGTCCTCCTCCCGCACGACCGTGAAGCCGGCGTCGTCGACGGCCTTGGGCCGGATGACGATCCGCGTCGCCTCCTCCTTCGGCTTGGCGGCGCGTGCCCGGCCCACGAGGTCGGCGAGTGCGAACGACAGCTCCCTCAGACCCGTGTGGGCGACGGCGGACACCTCGAAGACCCGGTAGCCGCGGGCCTCCAGGTCCGGCCGCACCATCTCGGCGAGGTCCTTGCCGTCGGGCACGTCGATCTTGTTGAGGACGACGATCCGGGGCCGCTTGTCGAGTCCGCCGTACTGCGTCAGCTCCTCCTCGATGATGTCGAGGTCGGAGACGGGGTCGCGGTCGGACTCCAGGGTGGCCGTGTCGAGGACGTGGACGAGGACGCTGCAGCGCTCGACGTGGCGCAGGAACTCCAGGCCCAGGCCCTTGCCCTGGCTCGCGCCGGGGATCAGTCCGGGGACGTCGGCGATCGTGTAGACGGTGTCGCCGGCCGTCACCACGCCCAGATTGGGGACGAGCGTCGTGAAGGGGTAGTCCGCGATCTTCGGCTTGGCGGCGCTCAGCACCGAGATCAGCGAGGACTTGCCCGCGCTCGGGTAGCCGACCAGCGCCACGTCGGCGACGGTCTTCAGCTCAAGGACGATGTCGCCCATGTCGCCGGGCACGCCGAGCAGCGCGAAGCCGGGCGCCTTGCGGCGGGCGGAGGAGAGGGCCGCGTTGCCGAGACCGCCCCGGCCGCCCTGCGCGGCGACGAAGGAGGTGCCGTGGCCGACGAGGTCGGCGAGGACGTTGCCCTGCCGGTCCAGCACGACCGTGCCGTCCGGCACGGGGAGGACGAGGTCCTGCCCGTCCTTGCCCGACCGGTTGCCGCCCTCGCCGGGCTTGCCGTTGGTGGCCTTGCGGTGCGGGGAGTGGTGGTAGTCGAGGAGAGTCGTCACCGACTGGTCGACGGTCAGGACGACGTCGCCGCCCCGGCCGCCGTTGCCGCCGTCGGGGCCGCCGAGCGGCTTGAACTTCTCCCGGTGTACGGAGGCACAGCCGTGGCCTCCGTTACCCGCGGCGACATGCAGCTCGACGCGGTCCACGAAGGTGGTCATGGTGGGTGCCTCCAGATACGCGTGATGCGTGGTGTTCGGAAATGTCTTACCTGTAACACGTCAAAGGCGGACCCGCTTCCCGTACGGAATCCCGTACGAGAAGTGAGGTCCGCCTCGACGAATCGCTCTACGGAAGCCTTGGCCGTGAAGACCGGGCGAGTCGGAAGACTCAGGCGGCCGGAACGATGTTGACGACCTTGCGACCACGGCTGGTGCCGAACTCGACCGCACCGGCGTTCAGCGCGAACAGCGTGTCGTCCTTGCCGCGGCCGACACCCGAGCCCGGGTGGAAGTGCGTGCCGCGCTGGCGGACCAGGATCTCACCGGCGTTGACGACCTGACCGCCGAAGCGCTTCACGCCGAGCCGCTGAGCGTTGGAGTCGCGACCGTTCCGGGTGGACGATGCGCCCTTCTTGTGTGCCATGTCTCCTCAGTCCCTTACTTCGCAGCCGTGGGGATCTCAGTGACCTTGATCGCCGTGTACTGCTGGCGGTGGCCCTGACGACGGCGGTAGCCGGTCTTGTTCTTGTAGCGCAGAATGTCGATCTTCTGGCCCTTGTGGTGGTCCACGACCTCGGCCTGGACCTTGATGCCGGCCAGCACCCACGGGTCGCTGGTCACAGCGTCGCCGTCGACGACGAGCAGGGTCGAGAGCTCGACCGTGTCGCCGACACTGGCGGTGGAAATCTTGTCAACCTCAACGATGTCGCCGACAGCAACCTTGTGCTGGCGACCACCGCTGCGCACGATGGCGTACACGCGGATCTCACTCTCTCGCTCGGGAACGGCACCCCCGCAGTCCAGCCGCCCGACATGCGAACGGCCTCTCCCACGGCGCCCGGCGCGCGGAAGGAATGAGGTTTACGGGGATGTGACGCGTCTCTACCTACGGACACGCCGACGGTCAAGGTTACGGGCCCGCGCCCGAAGGGGTCAAACTGAGCCGTTCGCCCGCCGCGTGACCGACGTCCCACCGCCCCCGAGCAACACGTTCCCGGCCGGGCCCGGGCCCGGCGCGTACCGCGCACACCCGTGCCGGCGCGGGGGTGCCGTGCCGACACGGTCCCACATCCGCGCGCCCTGTGTGAGGTTGCTCTCTCCGCACCCACCGGTGCCGCCACATGCCGGTGCCCCTGCCGGGTGGTCTCCCACCCGGCAGGGGCACCGGCGTCAGCGGACCGCAGGTCCGCGCGGGCTCAGCCCTCGTCGGTCGAGGCCGTGACCGTGGCCGACGACTGCTCGGCGGCCACCGTGGTCTTCTTCGCGGCCGTCTTCTTCGTCGTGGCCGCCTTCTTGGCCGTGGCCTTCTTCGCGACCGTCTTCTTGGCCGCCGCCGTCTTCTTCGTGGCGGCCTTCTTCGCCGTCGCCTTCTTGGCCGTCTTCCGCGCCGCCGTCTTCTTGGCGGGCGCTTCGGCCGCGGCCTCCTCGGTGGCCTCCTCGGTGGCCGCCGCGGCGGTCTCCTCGGCCGGCGCCTCGACGGGCGCTTCAGCCGGGGTCGTGACGGCCTCCTCGGCGGAAGCCGACGGGACCACGACCACGGCCGCCTCCGCCGACGCCGCGGGTGCCGTCGCCTTGCGCACGGCACGCCGACGCGGACGCGCCGGAGCCGCGCTCTCGGTGGCGGCGGCCTCGGGCCGCGCGGCCTCGTCGGCCATGACCGGCTCGGTCACCGGCGTCACGTCCGCGGCCGGCTCGGACACCGTCACCACGGTCTCCTCAGCCGCCGCCCCGGCCGGGGCGCCCGCCGGAGCGGACACCTTCCGGGTGGCCCGGCGACGCGTACGGCCCTTGGGTGCGGCGTCCTCGGTGCTCTCGGCGGCCGGCGTCTCGACGACCGGGTCCTCCACCGCCACGGGCTCCGCCTCGGCGGCCTCCCGCGGCTTCGGGGCACGGTCCTCGGAGACGGTGCCGGTCACGGTCTCGCGGGACTTCGGCGCACCCGAGGGCGCGGACGCCCGCCGGGTCGCGCGGCGCCGCGAACGGCCGCGACCGACCGCCGCCTCGGCCTCGGCGACGCTGCTGTACAGCTCCTCGTCCGGCTCGAACTCGGGGGCGGGCAGCGCCACGGGCTCGGCGACCTCGGCGGCCACCTCGGCCTCGGCCTGTTCGGTGGTCTCCACCGGCTCGGCGGTCTCGGGCCCGGCCACGTGCTCGTGGTCGTGCTCGGCGCCGCCACGGCCGCGCTTGCGGCGCTTGCCGCCACCGCCAACGGCCGTCGGCTGGTCCATGTGCACGATCACGCCGCGCCCGTTGCAGTGGACACAGGTCTCGGAGAAGGACTCCAGCAGGCCCTGGCCGACGCGCTTGCGGGTCATCTGGACCAGGCCCAGCGAGGTGACCTCGGCGACCTGGTGCTTCGTCCGGTCGCGTCCCAGGCACTCCAGCAGGCGCCGCAGCACCAGGTCGCGGTTGGACTCCAGGACCATGTCGATGAAGTCGATGACGACGATGCCGCCGAGGTCGCGCAGCCGCAGCTGACGCACGATCTCCTCGGCCGCCTCCAGGTTGTTCCTGGTGACCGTCTCCTCCAGGTTGCCGCCCTGGCCGGTGAACTTTCCGGTGTTGACGTCGACCACGATCATGGCCTCGGTCTTGTCGATCACCAGCGAACCGCCGCTGGGCAGCCACACCTTGCGGTCCAGCGCCTTCATCAGCTGCTCGTCGATGCGGTACGTCGCGAAGACGTCGACCTCGGAGGTCCACTTCTGCAGCCGCTCCGCCAGGTCGGGCGCGACGTGCGAGACGTACCCGTGGATGGTCTCCCAGGCCTCCTCGCCGCTGACGATGACCTTGGAGAAGTCCTCGTTGAAGATGTCGCGGACGACGCGGACGGTCATGTCCGGCTCGCCGTACAGCAGCGTCGGCGCGTTGCCGTTCTTCGCCTTCTTCTGGATGTCCTCCCACTGCGCCTGCAGTCGCTCGACGTCGCGGCGCAGCTCGTCCTCGCTCGCGCCCTCGGCGGCGGTGCGCACGATGACGCCCGCGTCCTCGGGGACGATCTTCTTGAGGATGCTCTTCAGCCGGGCCCGCTCGGTGTCGGGCAGCTTGCGGCTGATCCCGGTCATCGACCCCTCGGGGACGTAGACCAGGTAGCGGCCGGGCAGCGAGACCTGGCTGGTCAGACGCGCGCCCTTGTGTCCGATCGGGTCCTTGGTGACCTGGACGAGCACCGACTGGCCGGACTTCAGGGCGGATTCGATCCGGCGCGGCCCGTTGGCCATGCCGAGTGCCTCGAAGTTGACCTCACCGGCGTACAGGACGGCGTTGCGGCCCTTGCCGATGTCGATGAAGGCGGCCTCCATCGACGGCAGCACGTTCTGCACCTTGCCGAGGTAGACGTTGCCGACGTACGAGGTCGACTGCTCCTTGTTGACGTAGTGCTCGACGAGCACGTTGTCTTCCAGGACGCCGATCTGGGTGCGCTCGCCGCTCTGGCGGACGACCATGACGCGCTCGACGGCCTCGCGGCGGGCGAGGAACTCGGCCTCGGTGATGATCGGGACGCGGCGGCGGCCCTGCTCCCTGCCTTCGCGGCGGCGCTGCTTCTTGGCCTCCAGACGGGTGGAGCCCTTGATGGACTGCACCTCGTCGGAGAACTCGGTCTCCTTGGCGCGCCGTTCCCGCGGCTCACGGACCTTGACGACCGTGCGCTCGGGGTCGTCGGGCGTCGCGTCGGCGTCGGTGCCGGAGTCACCGGCGCGGCGGCGGCGGCGACGGCGACGGCGGCTGCTGCTGGAGCCGGAACCGGAGTCCTCGCGCTCGTCGGCCTCGTCCTCGGCGTCCTCGTCCAGCTGCTCGGCGGTGTCCTCGGCGTCCTGCGCGCTCTGATCGGCGGCGAGTTCGTCGCCCTCGGCGGCGTCGTCGGCGTCGGTCGCGTCGCCCCGACGGCGGCGGCGTCCGCCCCGGCGGCGGCGACGGCGCGAGCCGGTGGACTCCTCCTCGCCGTACTCGTCACCCTCACCGGCGTCCTCGGCGCCCTCTTCGGGCTCCTCGGCGTCTGCGGGCTCCTCGGCCACGACGGCGGCGGGCCGCTCCGTCACGGCGGGCTGCTCCGTCACGGCGGGCTCGCCGCGACGACGACGGCGACGGCGCGAACCGCCGGTGTTCTCCTCCTCGGCGAGCCCGCCGAGGTCGGCGGTCTCGACGGTCTCCTCGACCTCCTCGACCTCCTCGGTCTCGGTCTCCGCCGCGGCGGCGGCCTGCGCGGCGGCCCGCTCCGGCGTCTGGAACATCGGCTCGGTGAAGACGGGCGCCTGGAACACGGCCACGGCGGGCCGGGACGGGCGGGACGGCGCGTCCTCGGCGACCGGCGGGGTGGGCGCCGAGAAGCCGCCGGCGGCCTTGCGTGCCGAGCGGCGGCGGGCGCGGCGCGGACCGCCGTCCTCCGCCTCGGCGGCCGGAGCCTCCTGGACGGGCTGGGCCGGCGCGGTCTCGGCCGCGGGCGCCTCGACGGTCTTCGGCGCGGTGTCGGCGGCGGCGGCCTCGGCGGTCTCGCTCTCGGGCGCGCCGGCGGGAGTGGTCACGCGCCGCGTGGCACGGCGACGCGTACGGGCGGCGGGGGCCGCCTCCTCGACGGCGGGCGTCTCGGCGGCCGGAACCTCGGCCGGGGCGTCCGCCTCGGGCGCGACGGCACTCTCCTCCACGGCCTGCGGGGCACCGGTCGGGGCGGAAGCACGACGGGTCGCACGACGACGCGGACGAGCGGCGGGCGCCGCCTCCTCGACGGCGGCGGGCGCCTCGCCGGCCACGACGGTGGTCTCGGCGCTCTCCTCGACGGCCTGCGGGGCACCGGTCGGCGCGGAAGCACGACGGGTCGCACGACGACGCGGACGAGCGGCCGGGGCCGCCTCCTCGACGGCGGCGGGCGCCTCGTCGGCCACGACGGTGGTCTCGGTCTCCGCCACGGCGGTGGCGGCGGGCGCCACGGTCTCGACGACCTCGACGGCCTCGGTGTCCTTGGGCGCGCCGGCGGGCGCGGAGGCCCGGCGGGTCGCACGGCGACGCGTGCGGGCGGGGGGCGCCGCCTCCTGGGCTTCCTCGTCCGCCTCGGCTTCCGCGACCACCTCGGTGGTCTCCTCCACCTCGTCGGCGGACGCGAGGTCCTCGGACTCGGCG
Source organism: Streptomyces sp. NPDC057438 (assembly GCF_042802995.1). Classification (NCBI taxonomy): domain Bacteria; kingdom Bacillati; phylum Actinomycetota; class Actinomycetes; order Kitasatosporales; family Streptomycetaceae; genus Streptomyces; species Streptomyces sp. NPDC057438. The sequence goes on along the minus strand of NZ_JBHVDD010000094.1, from coordinate 30,618 downwards.
GCCGGTACGGCCGGAGCGGTGCTCTCCGCGGCGGCCTCGGAGGCGGCCGACGGCGGTCCCGCGGGGCGGGACGCGGCGCGGCGGCGACGGCGCGGCGGCAGCGTGTCGCTCGGCGTGTTCTCGGAGCCCTGCGCGGGCTCTGCGGATTCGATCGATTCGGGCATGCGGGCGTTTCTCCCGTCAGGCTCCCGGGCGCCGCGCCCGGTCCGGCATGGGCCGGTGACGTCCGCGGCTCGCGTCGTGCGCGACTGCCGCCGTCCGGGGCGCGGGCGCCGCACGGGAGCTTTCTGTGTCCTGTCTCGCCGGTTCCGTACGCCATGTTGCGTACGGCCTGGCGAAAGTCTTGTGGTCGGTGCGCTGCCCGACCCAGGTGGCTCCCGGATCAGAGGGCGACGCTACGACGTCCGTCCCTACGCGGGACCCACCGTCGCCGACGCCTTCGCGGCGGCAGTGGATTCGGCCGTTGAGAGGGCCGGGACTGCCTCGCGGTCGGGCGCGAGCGGGTCGGTCACCGTGCCGGTCTCTTCATCGAAAAGCCCCTGCGCCAGCCTGGTCACCGCTGCGGGGACCGGCGGCGCCAGGTCGGCCACGGCGCGGAGACCGGACAGGACGTCGTCGGGTCGTACGGCAGGCGTCACGTGCCGAACAACCAGGCGCAGTATCGCACAGGGCTGGTGCGTCGGCCCAGCAAGGGGCGCTGCGCCGGTGGCTCCGTCGCCCGCGTCCCGTCCGTCGCGACCGGTGAGGTCGACGACGGCGGCCCTGGCGTCGAAGGTCCGCATACCGTTCTTGGTCCTGCGCTGGACCTCGACGAGGTCCGCCGCGGTGAAGGCCTCGACCGCGCGCGCGGCTTCCGCCGGGTCCACGCCGTCCAGGCGCAGCTCCCACACGGAGGCCGTGAGCCGGTCGGCGAGCCCGGAGGTCCGGGCCTCGACCGCGTCGACGATGTCGAGGCCGGTGGGCAACGACTCGTCGAGCAGGATCCTGAGCTTCTCCGGGTCGCGCGCGTCGGTGAGCGCGATCTCCAGATACTCCGCCTCGCTGCCCGTGCCGGTGGGTGCGGCATTGGCGTACGACACCTTCGGATGCGGCGTGAACCCCGCCGAGTACGCCATGGGCACCTCGGCACGGCGCAGCGCACGCTCGAAGGCGCGCTGGAAGTCACGGTGGCTGGTGAACCGGAGGCGGCCGCGCTTGGTGTAGCGCAGTCGGATGCGCTGCACCGCGGGTGCGGGCGGCGGGCCTTCGGGCTGTCGCTTGCCCAGTGTCGTTCAGTCCTTCGTGAGAGCGGTCGTACTTCTACCAAGAGTACGTGCCCCGGCGGCGCTCGGTTCCCGCCCGTGGACGGCCTTCGGCTCCGCAGGCCGTCCGAGGAGTGCCGAGCGCACGGCGGCGCGGGCCTGGCGGGCGGACTCGCGGGCGGTGGCCCACGCCTGCCGGGTGATCCGGCCGGCGGTGCGCGCGACCGCCGCGGCCGGTTTCCACACGACGTCCCGCACGAAGTGGCCGGCGGGCGTGAGGACGGTCCGGTACAGCCACAGCGTCGGCTCGACGAGGAGCCACCGCAGGAGGCCGGCCAGGAACCGGCCGACGGCGCGCGAGACCCGTCCGGCCACGCGCCAGGCGTGACCGAAGGCGTCCCCGACCTCCCGGCCCACGACGACGAGCATGCGCCCGACCGGCGCGAGGACCCACCGCCACACGGCGAGCGCGGGCAGGACGAGCAGCACGCGTGCCGTCCAGCAGAGGGCGAGCCAGAGCCCGGTGGAGATCATCCGTACGAGCCACAGGGCTCCTCGGGCCACCCACGCGATCGCGTGTCCGACGGGGGTCAGCACATACCCGTACAGCCACCCGGCCGGCACGACGAGGAGGCAGCGCGCCAGCCGGGCCAGGCCGGAGAACAGCACGGCCGCGGCGGCGGCGGTTCCGGCCCCGATCTCCCTGGCGAGCCACGCGACGCCCCGCCCGAACGGCGCCAGCGTCCACCGGTACAGCCATCCGAGCCCGGCGCCCAGCCCGCCGGCCAGCCAGAGCGCTCCGGCCCGGATCCCGGTGGCCGCCCAGGCGATCGCGTGCCCCACCGGCGTCAGCGCGTACCGGTACACCCACACCGCCGGTACGAGGAGCAGCCGGTACCCGAGCCACGCGCACCCCTGGGCGAGGGGCACGACGGCGTAGCGCCACAGCGCCACCCACGGCCACACGAGAACGGCCCTGGCGACCCACGACGACGCCCGCCCCAACGGCCTCAGCACGGTGTCCCCGAGGAACCGGCCGGCCACCACGAGCACGTCCCACAGCATCCGCACGGGAACGACCAGGACCAGCACGACGATCCGCACGGGGATCCGGATCGCGGCCGTGAGACAGCCCTCGGGCGACTGCCGCGGGGCGGGCGGCCGCGCCGCCGCGGGCCCGGCGGCGCGTTCGACGGACGGCTCGGCGGCCGGTCGGACGGGGGGCCTCTTGTCCAGGTCCATGACGACAGAGACGCCGGGGCGGCCCGTACGGATCCAATCGAGCGAGGTCCGCACCGGGCACGGTCCTCCCGTGCTTCCGCGGTCCTCTCGTCTGCGGTCCTACCGTTTGCGCCCGGAGGCCGTGGCGGACGCGGGCTCGGGGCGGCGAACCACGGCGGACAGCTCCGGCCCGGGGACGTGCGGTGCGGAGAACTCCCGGTTGATCTCGACCCGGCGGCGGACGCGTTCGGGCAGGTCCCGCATGGCCAGCAGACGGTCGCAGGCCCGAACGGCCCCGGCGTGGTCGCCCACCCAGTGGGCGGTGATGGAGAACTCGAACAGCAGGCCCCAGCGGTAGACCCAGGGCTTGGTGAAGAGGAGGTCGTCCGGGGCGGGCCTGTCGACGACGTCGACGAGGAGGGCGTACGCCGTGTGGTAGCGGCGGCGAAGACGCAGCCGGGAGGCCAGCTCGTAGCATGCCTCCAGCCGTGCGGGACGTGCTTCCCAGGCGCGGGAGAGCGTGTCCATGGCTCCCGGCCAGTCCTCCTCCGTCTCCGCCCTGAGGATGCCCGCTTCGAGCAGTGCGCAGTAGACCTCCTCGCCCCAGCCGCCCATCGCCGCACGCCGCTCGTACAGGGCGATCGCCTCGCGCGCGTGGCCCAGGTCGCGTTCGGTGTTGGCGAGGTAGAAGACCGTGCGGGGGTTGGTGGGGTCGCGGTCGAGCTCGCGCCTGAGCAGACGCGCGTCGCGCTCGAACTTGTCGCCGCGGCAGCCGCCGTCGGCATGGTCCTCGATGACGATCGCGTCCAGGTTCTCCTGGACGTCGGGCCCGTCGGTGCACGGGTACTCATGGGTGACGCCCTCGTACCGCCAGAGACGGTCCCCCCGCATCAGGTGCTTGAAGCGGTGCTGGGTGCCGGGGGTGTCGTAGCGCAGCATGTACGAGGTGGCCGTCAGCCGGGGAAGCGGCGCGTCCTGGCGCAGTACGTGGTCGGCGTCGATGGTGAGCAGATAGTCGGCGCTGCCCCGGGCGTGCTGGATGTTCCGCGTCCGGTTGTGGCCGAAGTCGACCCAGGGGTCCTGGTGGAGCTCGCCCGGGATGCCGTCCAGCGCCGTGCGGATCAGGTCCTGCGTGCCGTCCGTCGAGCCGGTGTCGGAGATGACCCAGGTGTCGATCAGGGGGCGTACGGAGGCGAGGCAGCGTTCGATCACGCGGGCCTCGTTCTTGACGATCATGCAGAGGCAGATGGTCTGCGGCTTCATGGCTCACCGGTCCCGGGGACGTTGGAACGCTGCCCGAGCGGCCGCGTGACATACCTCCTCATATCTCACAAATAGCTGTCCACGGCGTCGAATTAGCCCAGTCGTGACTCCCGGTTGGTCCGACCTGATGATCTGCGTCCCCGTCCGGACCAGCGCGCTGGTCGGCTCGGTGGACAGGGGTGAGGCTCACGATCGAGTGAGGGGAAAAGCCCCAAACCGGTTGAAACAAGGAGCACATAGATGAGTCCTGAGCGCAGGACGATCTCACTGATAGGCCCGCTGGCTCGCGACAGGATCACCAAGGTCAGCACCTTCGCCTCGCTCGCGCTGGTAGTGACAGCCGGTCTGGCCGCCCCCGCCGTCGCGACCACGCGAAGCATGTCCGAGCACTCCACGCTGACGAGGCCCGAGGACGAGGGGTGCCCTCCCTCCGGCGAGCACGACCAGCACCACGACGAGCACGGCGGGCAGCAGGACGAGCACGGCGGGCAGCAGAACGAGCACGACTCCTCGGCGTCCGACTGGTACGACGGCGGGGACCACAACCGCATCGCGCCCCTCGGTGGCAACGACGACCACTGCGAGGTCGCTTCCGGCGGCCCCACCGGCCCCACGGGAGCGACCGGCGCCACGGGCCCGAGAGGTGAGACCGGCCCCCGGGGCGACACCGGCCCCCGAGGGGAGACCGGTCCGCAGGGCGACACCGGCGAGGACGGCGCCACGGGTCCGACCGGACCCACGGGAGCGGACGGCCTCACGGGTGCGACCGGGCCGACGGGCGCGACCGGCATCGCCGGGCCCACCGGGCCGACGGGCGCGACCGGCATCGCGGGACCCACCGGGCCCACCGGCCCCGCCGACGGGGGAGCCACGGGCGCCACAGGCGCTACCGGGGCGACGGGCGCGACCGGCGCCACCGGCGCGACCGGCGCGACCGGCGCCACGGGAGCGACCGGTTCGACGGGCTCGGTCGGCGCGACCGGCGCCACGGGCTCCACGGGCGCCGCGGGAACGACCGGCGCCACCGGACCCGCCGGCCCCTGCTCCGACATCGACGCGGTGCAGGACTCGAAGAAGCTCGAGTTCCGGGTCGTGCTGACCGAGGGGCGGGTCTTCGCCGGCATCCGCGACCTGACGGGCGCGACCGCCCACCCGTTCCTGTGGACGGATCTCAGCACCCACCCCAACTTCCCCTCGGGCGGCCAGGATTCACAGGGCCGCCAGGTCGGCTACGCCTGCGGTGTCTCCGTCAACACCCACTCCTACACCGGACACGGGCAGAAGGAGACGGGCAAGGACCACGGCCAGAGCACCGGACACGGCCAGGGCACGAGCACAGGGCACGGTCAGAGCACGGGCCAGAGCCACGGCCAAGGACATGCCCAGAGCACCGGTCAGCACCAGAGCACGGGCCAGGGCCAGGGCCACGCCGAGAACGCGAGCCAGGCCCATGCCCAGAACACGGGCGAGGAGTACACCCAGGGCACCGGTCACGACACCGGCCAGGACCATTCCCAGGGCACCGGCCAGGGCCACGGCACCGGCACCGGGAAGGACCACGGCGGGGACAAGGGCCAGGACAAGGGCGATCACACGGGCGCCGACAAGGGCCTCGTCAAGTTCAACGTCGTCACCACCGCGGGCCAGATCTGGGAGACCACCTGCGTGCCGGTCGACACGACACCGCACGCCACCCTGAACTGCGACGACGCCCAGGGCAACCCGCGCCCCTGGTACAGGGTCGAACTCCAGCCCTCGGAGAGCATCATCAACGGCGGCTCGACCGTCACACCCCGCGTGACAGGCCGGTAGCACACGAACAGGGGTGCCCGGAGATCGGCCGACCCGACCTCCGGACACCCCTCACGCCCCCGGCGAAGGTGTCGGTGAACATCCGGCCGATGGTCGCCGCGGGGTTCGCGAAGAACCAGCCCGGAAGTCGCCACGGCTACCCCCAGCCATAGGTGCCCTGCAAAACGGTCCTGGGTGGACCACCTCAGCAGGGGCTCGGCGAACATGGCATCGGCCAGGACCGCGCCGGCGATCGCCCCCGCGATCTGCGCAGGAACGTATGCGGCGACATCCCCCGGCTCAGCCCGTCCCCGCTCCTCCGGCCGGTGAACCGTGCCGCGAGGGTGACCGCCGGGTTGAAGTACGCGCCGGAGACGGGCCCGAGGAGCGCGATCAGCACCGCCGGTCGAAGACCGTGGCCATCGAGTTGGCGAGCAGTTGGACCCCCCGCATCACGTGAGAGTGCGGCCGCCTGGATCCCGGAGCCGACGACCACCGCCACCAGGGCAGCAGTTCCCAGCGCTTCGGCGGCGATGCGCCGGCAGAGGGACGCGTTCACACGGATGCCGTCGCCGTTCCCCGTAGGGACGGGAAGCCGGCCAGGCGGTCGAGGGCGGTCGGCAGCACCCAGTAGTAGACCCAGGTACCGCGACGCTCGCAGTCGATGAGCCCTGCCTGCCGGAGGAGCTTCAGGTGGTGCGAGATCGTGGGCTGTGACAGGTCGAAAGCAGGCGTCAGCTCACAGACGCAGACCTGGCGTCGCCACCCTCCCGCGAAGCGATCATCGACATCAGCCGCAGACGCACCGGGTCGCCCAGGGCCTTGAAGATCTTGGCCAGGTCGGCCGCCTGCTCCTCGCCGAGAGGTGCCGTGGCCAGCCCCGCACAGCAAGCGCCCTCGTCGTCCTGGCCGAGGATCTTCCGATCTTGTTTCGACATACTTCTATGTTGACGTTTTTCGATCCAAGTCCCAAGCTTGAATCAACGAACGTCAATACAAGCCGTTCAGGGCACCGCCATGCCCAGTCACTCAGGAGCGATCCATGTCCGATCAGTCCACCGATCTACGGGAAACCGTCCGTCGGCGCTACGCGGCAGCGGCCGTGCAGGTCAGCGAAGGCGCCACCGCCTGTTGCGGTCCCCAGCCCGTCGAGGTCGACGAGAACTTCGGCTCGACCCTCTACGCCCCCGACGAACGCGAGACCCTGCCCGCCGAGGCCGTGGCCGCCTCCCTCGGTTGCGGCAACCCCACCGCCGTCGCCGCGTTGCGCGCGGGCGAACGCGTCCTCGATCTCGGCTCCGGCGGCGGCATCGACGTCCTGCTCTCCGCCCGCCGGGTAGGCCCCACCGGCAAGGCGTACGGCCTCGACATGACCGACGAGATGCTCGCCCTGGCCCTGGCCAACGCCGAGAAGGCCGGCGCGAGAAACGTCGAGTTCCTCAAGGGCACGATCGAGGCGATCCCCCTGCCCGCGAGCACCATCGACGTCGTGATCTCCAACTGCGTCATCAATCTGTCCACCGACAAGGCCGCGGTCTTCGCCGAGACCTACCGGGTCCTCAGGCCGGGCGGCCGGATCGGCGTGTCCGACGTGGTCGCCGACGACTCACTGACCCCTGCCCAGCGCGGGGAACGCGGCGACCACGTGGGGTGCATCGCGGGCGCCCTCTCCTTCGAGGAGTACCGCGCGGGTCTGGAAGCGGCCGGGTTCACCGACGTGGAGATCAGTCCGACGCACGCGGTCGCCGACGGCATGCACTCCGCGATCGTCCGCGCGTCCAAGCCGACGACTCCCCGGCCCGGTACCCGGACGAACGCGTCGGACGCCTCCTGCTGCGGAGTGGACGCCTGCTGCACCGACGCCGAGACGTCAGCGGATCCCACCGTCAGTGTCAGCGCGGCCAAGGCGGCATCGGGCTGCGGTTGCCTGGGCTGATCCGGACACGACCGAGCCCCCTCCCGGTCAAGGAGGGGGCTCAGAGGTTCACCGAAGCCGTTCTCCGGCAGCCGACGAGGCGCCTCAGTGACTGTGTCCGCTGACGGCCGCGTCCTTCTTGACCGTCAGCGGCAGCAGCTTCTTGCCCGTCGGGCCGATCTGGATGGAGGTGTCCATCTGCGGACAGACGCCGCAGTCGAAGCACGGGGTCCAGCGGCAGTCCTCGACCTCGGTCTCGTCGAGGGCGTCCTGCCAGTCCTCCCAGAGCCAGTCCTTGTCGAGTCCGGAGTCCAGGTGGTCCCAGGGGAGGACCTCCTCGTAGGTGCGCTCGCGCGTGGTGTACCAGTCCACGTCGACGCCGAAGGCCGGGAGGGTCTTGTCGGCGCAGGCCATCCAGCGGTCGTAGGAGAAGTGCTCGCGCCAGCCGTCGAAGCGGCCGCCGTCCTCGTAGACCGCGCGGATGACGGCGCCGATGCGACGGTCGCCGCGGGACAGCAGGCCCTCGACGATGCCCGGCTTGCCGTCGTGGTAGCGGAAGCCGATGGAGCGGCCGTACTTCTTGTCGCCGCGGATCTTGTCCCGGAGCTTTTCGAGCCGCGCGTCCGTCTCCTCGGCGGAGAGCTGCGGTGCCCACTGGAACGGTGTGTGCGGCTTGGGGACGAACCCGCCGATCGAGACCGTGCAGCGGATGTCGTTCGCGCCGGAGACCTCGCGGCCCTTCTGGATGACGCGGGTCGCCATGTCGGCGATCTGGAGGACGTCCTCGTCCGTCTCCGTCGGAAGGCCGCACATGAAGTACAGCTTCACCTGACGCCAGCCGTTGCCGTAGGCCGTGGAGACGGTCCGGATCAGGTCGTCCTCGGAGACCATCTTGTTGATGACCTTGCGCATGCGCTCGGAGCCGCCCTCGGGGGCGAAGGTGAGGCCGGAGCGACGGCCGTTGCGCGTCAGTTCGTTCGCCAGGTCCACGTTGAACGCGTCCACGCGGGTCGAGGGGAGGGACAGGCCGATCTTGTCCTCCTCGTACCGGTCGGCGAGGCCCTTGGCGATGTCGCCGATCTCGCTGTGGTCGGCGGAGGAGAGGGAGAGCAGGCCGACCTCCTCGAAACCGGTCGCCTTGAGGCCCTTCTCCACCATCTCGCCGATGCCGGTGATGGAACGCTCGCGGACCGGGCGGGTGATCATGCCCGCCTGGCAGAAGCGGCAGCCGCGGGTGCAGCCGCGGAAGATCTCCACCGACATGCGCTCGTGGACCGTCTCGGCGAGCGGGACCAGGGGCTGCTTGGGGTACGGCCACTCGTCCAGGTCCATGACGGTGTGCTTGGACACCCGCCACGGCACGCCGGACCTGTTCGGTACGACGCGGCCGATGCGGCCGTCGGGCAGGTACTCCACGTCGTAGAACGCCGGGATGTACACCGATCCCGTCTTCGCGAGGCGGAACAGGACCTCTTCGCGCCCACCGGGCCGGCCCTCCGCCTTCCACGCGCGGATGATCTCGGTCATGTCGAGCACGGCCTGCTCGCCGTCGCCGATGATCGCCGCGTCGATGAAGTCGGCGATCGGCTCGGGGTTGAAGGCCGCGTGGCCGCCGGCCAGGACGATCGGGTCGTCCACCGTGCGGTCCTTGGCCTCCAGGGGGATCCCCGCCAGGTCCAGCGCGGTCAGCATGTTCGTGTAGCCCAGCTCCGTGGAGAAGGACAGACCGAACACGTCGAAGGCCTGCACCGGGCGGTGGCTGTCGACGGTGAACTGCGGGACGCCGTGCTCCCGCATCAGCGCCTCCAGGTCCGGCCAGACGCTGTACGTGCGCTCGGCCAGCACGCCCTCGCGTTCGTTCAGTACCTCGTAGAGGATCATGACGCCCTGGTTGGGCAGACCGACCTCGTACGCGTCCGGGTACATGAGCGCCCAGCGGACGTCCGCGGACTCCCAGGGCTTGACGGTGGAGTTGAGCTCACCGCCCACGTACTGGATCGGCTTCTGCACATGCGGCAGCAGTGCCTCTAGCTGTGGGAAGACCGACTCGACAGACATCGCGGAGGTTACCTTCGTGAGCGGACGGGGGGTGACCATCTAGCGTAACGCCCCCGGAGACACCCCTCGCACGCCCAGTCGTCGGCAGCCCGCCGTCCTCACCGCCGTCCGGCCCGTCCTCACCACTCCTCACCGCCGTCCGGCCCGTCCTCACCGCTCCTCACTGCGTCAGGCCCGCCGTCAGTCGTCAGAGCCGTCAGTCGGCCGCTCAGAAGGGCAGGCCGTCGCGGATCTTCGCCCAGGTCGACGGCAGCGCCTCCTCCGCCAGCTCCGCCCGCCGTTCCTCCCTGCCGTACAGCACCCCGTACGTGAAGGCGCTCTCCCCCGGCGCCGCATGGGCCTGGTGGGCGAGGTCGCGCAGGGCCTCGCGGGCCATCACGCTGTCCTGGTGGTCGCCGAGGAGGGTCTGCAGGGACTTCATGTCCTTGACGAGGGCCTTGGCCGGCTTGCCCAGCAGGGGACGCGCCGCCTCGGCCGCGTACCGGGTGCGCTTGGTCTTCTTGCGGGCCTCGTGCATGGCGAGGTCGCGGTCGGTTCCGGCCGGCTGCGCCAGGGCCTCTTCCACCAGTGCCGCCACCTTGCCGATGTCCTTCCGGACCGCCTTGGTGATCACCTTCTCGGCATCGCCCTCGGCCGCCACGAGCAGTGGCGGGTTGGCGAGCACGGCGTCGAGGGAGGTCAGCAGGGCCAGGTACCGCGGTCCGTCCAGCGCGTCGATGAGCTCACGTCGGGGACCCGTGTGGCCGTCCTTCTGCGACCAGGCGCGCAGCCGTGCGTGGACCGGGCCGGTCACCAGGCTCTCGGGGAGCGCGTCCAGGGCCTCGGTGAGCCGTTCCGTCAGGACTTCCTGGTCACGGTCGACACCCAGCTCACCCGCGAGCCACTTCAGCTCCTCGCCGATCGGGTCCGTGACGGTCCGGTCGAGCACCTTCCCGTACGACTTGAAGGTGCTGCGCAGCCGGCGCGTGGCGACCCGCATGCTGTGGACGGAGTCGAAGACGTCCCGGCGGACGGCGGGATCGAGTTCGACGATCGCGTCGCGCTGGACGCGGATGTAGGCGAGGACGTGATCACCGGGGGTGACGGGCTTGCCCGGAGCCGCCGCCTCCGCCTTCTTCCGGTCTTTCTTCTTCCCCTTCCTGGGTGCCGTCTCGCGCAGTGCCCTGGCCAGTTTCGAGGGCGAGTCCGACGGCCGGACACCCGACTTGCGCAGTTTCTTGTCGACCTTGTCGAGGAAGGCCGGGTCGCCGTCGTCGGCGAGTTCGACCTCGATCTCGGACCACTGCGCGGTCCGGCCGTCCTCGGTGAGCCGCTCGGCGACCACGGCGTCGACGCTGACCTCGGCGAGGAGGGTGCCGTCCGCGTCGCGCAGATCACTGACGTCGCGTGTGGAGAGAAGACGGACCAGCGGGACCAGTTCGACGCCCCGGACCCGGGAGCGCACGAGTCCCGCGAGTTCGTCCGGCAGGGTGTCGGACAGCGGGGCCCGGATCTCGTCCCGCACCCCCGCGGAGACGGGGAGCTTCAGATGCCAGCCCGCGTCACTGCCGCCCGTGCGGCGGCGCAGGGTGATGGCGGCGGCGGCCAGGCGTTCGTCGGGGGTGTCGTAGTAGACGGCGTCCAGCTCCGCCACGCCCTTGTCGACGACCGTCGCAACCCCGGCCACACCGGTGAGATCGGGCAGGCCGCTCTCGTCGGACTCGTACTTCCGCTCGATCTCACGCTTGGTGTCCGCCATGAAATGAATCTAGTCCCCTTTCGGGCAAAGGGGCAGACCACCGTACTCCTGCGGCAGGACGGAAGCCTGCCCCCGGGAACCGTGCGGAGCCCTACGCGGACATCGGGCGCTCCACCCGGATGGACTGCAGCAGCCCCACCGCCACCCACACCGCGAACATCGACGAACCGCCGTACGACACGAATGGCAGGGGCAGTCCCGCCACCGGCATGATGCCGAGGGTCATTCCGATGTTCTCGAAGGACTGGAAGGCGAACCAGGCGATGATGCCGCCGGCGACGATCGTGCCGTACAGCTCGGTCGTCTCGCGGGCGATACGGCACGCCCGCCACAGGACGACTCCGAGCAGGAGGATGATCAGTCCGGCGCCCACGAATCCCAGCTCCTCCCCCGCCACCGTGAAGACGAAGTCGGTCTGCTGCTCGGGCACGAACTGTCCGGTGGTCTGCGAGCCCTTGAACAGTCCCGTGCCGAGCAGTCCGCCGGAGCCGATGGCGATGCGGGCCTGGTTGGTGTTGTAGCCGACGCCGGCCGGGTCGAGTTCGGGGTTGGCGAAGGCCGCGAAGCGGTTGATCTGGTACTCGTCGAGGACCCCGAGCTGCCAGACGGCGATCGCACCCACGGCGCCCGTGCCGATGAGGCCGAGGACCCACCGGTTGGACGCGCCGGAGGTGAGCAGGACGCCCAGGACGATGACGACCATGACCATGACCGAGCCGAGGTCGGGCATCAGCAGGACGATCAGTATCGGTACGGCGGCGAGGCCGAGGGCCTGTACGACCGTGCGGTGGTCGGGATGGGGTTTGTCGCCGGCGTCCACCCGGGCCGCCAGCAGCATCGCCATGCCGAGGATGATCGTGATCTTCACGAATTCGGAGGGCTGGAGCGAGAAGCCGCCGCCGATGACGATCCATGCGTGGGCGCCGTTGATCGTCGCGCCCAGCGGGGTCAGGACCAGCAGGATCAGCAGGACCGAGAGGCCGTACAGGACGGGTACGGCCGTGCGCAGGGTGCGGTGGCCGAGCCAGACCGTGCCGATCATCAGGGCGAAGCCGATGCCGGTGTTGAGCAGGTGCCGGAGGAGGAAGTAGTACGGATCGCCCTGGTTGAGTTCGGTGCGGTTACGCGTCGCCGAGTAGACGAGGGCTGCGCCGATCAGGGAGAGCGCGATGGCCGAGAACAGTATCGGCCAGTCGAGTCGGCGGGCGAGCGAGTCACGGGCGAACAGCCGGGTCCAGCCGGAGCGCTCGGGCCCGTACCCGGAGACGGAGAAGCTGTTGCCGGTCATACGGACCTCCTCCGCGTGTGCGCTCCGCCGGGGTTGCCGGGATACGCCGTCGTCGGTCGGCTTCGACGTCGTCGTGGCCGGTCGCGCTCCGCGGCGGGGCCGCATGGCGGTACAGCCCCGCGGTCCTTCGGGGCGCGCCCGCAGCCGGTACGCCGTCGCGCCGCCCGGTTGCCGCTGCCGCCGCGTGTGCTGACGATCGCCGGGGGGCCGTCGAAGGACACCGGCCGGACGGCAGGGCTGACGACGGGTCCGGCGGCAGGCCCGGCGGCGACGGTCTGGATGCCGTCCTCCGCGGCTTCCTTCTCGGTCTTCTTCGGCGGGTAGTTCTCCAGCTTGGGGCTGTCGATCGAGCCGTCGGACTCGATCTTCGGCAGACCCTTCTGCGGGGTGGGCAGCAGCGCGTTCTTCTTGTTGATCTTGCCGTCCTCGGAGACGCCGTACAGCGCGTTGTAGAGCTTGCGCACGGCGGGGGCCGAGGCGCCGGAACCCGTACCACCCTGGGAGATCGTCATGACGATCGAGTAGTCCTTGGTGTACGTGGCGAACCAGGACGTCGTCTGCTTGCCGTAGACCTCGGCCGTACCGGTCTTGGCGTGCATGGGGATCTTGTCCTGCGGCCAGCCCTGGAAGCGCCAGGCGGCCGTACCGCGGGTCGCGACTCCTTCGAGGGCTTCGTCTATCTCGTCGTGGGTCTTCTTCGTCATCGGCAGCTTGCCGTGCGACTTGGGAGCGATCTCCCGCACGTTCTTGCCGTCGGCGCTGATGACGGCCTTGCCGACGGTGGGGTCGTAGAGGGTGCCGCCGTTGGAGATGGCGGCGTAGATGGTGGCCATCTGGATGGGGGTGACGAGGGTGTCGCCCTGGCCGATGGAGTAGTTGACGGAGTCACCGGCGCGCATGCGGTTGCCTTCGAGGCAGTTCTCGTAGGCGATCTGCTCGGCGTACGTGCCGCCCTTCTTGCCGTACTTGCACCAGGCGTCCTTGTTGGCCTTCCAGTAGTCCAGCTTCCACTTGCGGTCCGGGATGCGGCCGGCGACCTCGTTGGGCAGGTCGATGCCGGTCTCCGCGCCGAGGCCGAACTGGTGAGCGGTCTTGTAGAACCAGTTGTTGGCGCCCTTCTTGGGCTTGATGCCGCCGTCGCGCTTCCACTCCTCGTGGGCGAGGCGGTAGAAGACGGTGTCGCAGGAGACCTCCAGGGCCTTGCCGAGGCTGATGGCGCCGTAGCCCCTGGACTCGAAGTTCTTGAAGACCTGGCCGCCGATCGAGTACGAACTGGAGCACTCGTAAGGGCCGTTGAAGGAGTAGCCGGCGTTCACCGCGGCGGCGGTCGGGATCGGCTTGAAGATGGAGCCGGGGGCGGACTGGCCCTGGATCGCGCGGTTCAGCAGCGGGTAGTTGGACTTCTTGCCGGTGAGCCTGGCGTAGTCCTTGGCGGAGATGCCGCCGACCCAGGCGTTCGGGTCGTAGTCGGGGTTGGAGGCCATGGCGACGACGCGGCCGGTCTTGGCCTCCATGACGACGACGGCGCCGGAGTCGGCCTTGTAGTTGGTGCCCGTGTTGCGGTCGTTCTGCTTGCGGGCCTCCTTCATCGCCTCGTTGAGTTCGTACTCGGCGATGCGTTGCACGCGGGCGTCGACGCTGGTGACCAGGTTGGCGCCGGGCCGGGCGGGATCGGCCTCGGCCTCACCGATGACGCGGCCGAGGTTGTCGACCTCGTAGCGGGTGACGCCGGCCTTGCCGCGCAGCTCCTTGTCGTACTGCCGCTCCAGGCCGGAGCGGCCGACCTGGTCGGACCGCAGATACGGCGAGTCGGTGTCCTGTGCCTTGGTGATCTCCTCGTCGGTGACCGGCGAGAGATAGCCGAGGACCTGCGAGGTCTTGGAGCCGCCGGGGCTGGCGTACCGGCGGACGGCCTGGGGTTCGGCGGTGATGCCGGGGAAGTCCTCGGAGCGCTCGCGGATCTGCAGGGCCTGCTTGGCGGTGGCCTCGTCGGTGATGGGGATCGGCTGGTAGGGCGAGCCGTTCCAGCAGGGCTGGGGCGTCTCGGAGTCGCAGAGGCGGACCTTGTCCATGACGTCCTGGGGCTTCATGTCCAGGACGCCCGCCAGCTTGGTGAGGACGGCCTTGCCGTCGTCGTCCATCTTCAGCAGGTCGGTGCGGGAGGCGGAGACGACCAGCCGGGTCTCGTTGTCGGCGATCGGCACTCCGCGGGCGTCCAGGATCGAGCCGCGCACGGCGGGCTGGACGACCTGCTGGACGTGGTTGCCGGAGGCCTCCTTGGCGTAGGCGTCGCCCTCGCGGATCTGGAGGTACCAGAGGCGGCCGCCCAGGGTGCCGAGGAGGGAGAAGACGAGGATCTGGATGATGACGAGCCGGATCTGGACCCGTGGGGTCCGTCCGGTCTCCGGGATGTTGGTCACTGCCTGTCTCCCCCTCTCAGTGCGTGTGCGGGCCGTGCGCGGAGTGCCGGTACGCGGAGTGCCGGTACATGGGGTACACCGCTCGGCTGTGATCGGTTCCCGAATGCCATAGCCCCGCGCTCACAGCCGCTTGACCCCCTTGATGCGTCCCGCCCTGGCCATCCGTGAGCGCGCGGCCCTGATACGCAGTCCCCCGCGCTGCTTGCCGATGCGCAGTCCGGTGCCGGAGGAGAGCCATCCGGAGGCGACGTCGGACGTCTTGGCGCCGCTGCCGGTCTCGGCGAGCGGGTCGTTGTCGGCGCGGCGGGCGAGCGCCATGACGCCGGGCACGACGAACGGCGCGAGCAGCAGGTCGTAGAGCGCGGCGGTGAACAGCAGGCTGGGCAGGCCGACGTGGCGGGCCGCGTCGTCGCCGACGAGGGCGCCGACACCGGCGTACAGCAGGGTCGCGCCGAGGGCGGCCACGACGACCACGGCCATGGGGCCGGTCGCCGACTTCAGCCGGCCCGTCTCCGGCTTCGCCAGCCCGGCGAGGTAGCCGATGACGCAGAGGACGAGGGCGTACCGCCCGGCCGCGTGGTCGGCGGGTGGCGCGAGGTCGGACAGCAGTCCGGCGCCGAAGCCGATGAGGGCGCCGCCGACGTGGCCGTAGACCAGCGCGAGGCCGAGCACGGTGAGGAGCACCAGGTCCGGTACGGCGCCCGGGAGATGGAGTCTGGCGAGGACGCTCACCTGGATCACCAGGGCGACGGTCACCAGGGTGGTGGAGAGCAGCATCCGGTTGAAGCGCATCAGGGGGTCAGCTCCTACTGTCCTACGTCTACTGCTCTTGCGGCTGTCCGTCGGCGCCTTCGGCGAGTTCGTCCGCGCCCGGGGTGACCGTCACCGTCACGGTCGGGGTGGGCGTGGCCTTCGGCCTGCTCGGCAGGACAGTGTCGCGCGGGTCCTTGCGGGGCGGCTGGACGACCACACCGACGATGTCGAGCTGGGTGAAGGAGACGAACGGCTTGACGTAGACCGTGCGGGTGAGGTCGCCGCCGGAGGGGTCGACGCGGGAGACGAGGCCGACCGGGACACCCGGTACGAACGGCTTGTCGGCCTGCGAACCGAAGGTGACGAGGCGGTCGCCCTCCTTCACCTTGGCCTTGCCGTTGAGGAGTTCGACGCGCAGCGGGCGGTCGCCCTGGCCGGAGGCGAAACCGAGTTCGTCGGTGGACTCCATTCGGGTGCCGACGGTGAAGTCGGGGTCGTTGGCGAGGAGCACGGTCGCGGTGTTCGGTCCGACGGTGGTGACGCGGCCGACGAGGCCGTCGCCGTTCAGGACGGTCATGTCGCGGGTGATGCCGTCGTCGCGGCCGATGTCGATGGTGACGGTCCAGGAGAAGCCCTGGGCCGCTCCTATGGCGATGACCTCGGCGCCCTTGATGCCGTAGCGGCCGTTCGCGGCGGTCTTGAGGATCTTGTCGAGCTGCTTGCTCCGGCTGCGGTTGCGGTCGTCGCTGCCGAGGGACGCCTTCAGTTCGGCGTTCTCCTTCTCCAGCGCGGCGAGCCGGTCGTGGCGGGAGCCCGAGTCACGGACAGCGCTTATGGCGTTGCCGATGGGGTCCACGGCGGTTGACACGCCGTCCTCGATCGGGCCGAAGACGGTGGCGGCTCCACGTCGGGCACCGTCGACCGGTGAGTCCTCCCCGCCGCGGATGTCGACCGTGATCAGCGCGAACGCGACGGCGACCAGCAGCACCAGGAGCAGCCGGCTCTCTCGTGTGTCCCTCACGTGCGGCGGCCGTGCCTTCCTCATAGGAATTCGACAGGATGGGGGGAATTCGGGTAGCCCCTGGGAATCCCGGGACGGGAACGACAGGGGCGCTTTGTGGGAGCTTATGCCTCGATATCAACGATCCGCCGCACGAGAGGAGAACGTCCCGTACGGCGGAATCGAAGTGTTACCTCATCTGCGGGGCTGGGCGTCGAGCACCTGCTGCAATGCCTCGAACTCCTCGACGCACTTGCCGGAGCCGAGCGCCACGCTGTCCAGCGGGTCCTCGGCGATGTGGATCGGCATTCCGGTCTCCCGGCGCAGCCGCTCGTCGAGACCGCGGAGCAGGGCGCCGCCGCCGGTCAGGACGATGCCGCGGTCCATGATGTCGCCGGAGAGTTCCGGCGGGCACTTGTCGAGGGTCGTCTTGACGGCATCGACGATGGCGTTGACGGGTTCCTCGATCGCCTTCCGCACTTCCGCGGCGGAGATGACGACGGTCTTGGGCAGCCCGGACACCAGGTCCCGGCCACGGATTTCGGTGTGTTCGTCAGCGTCGAGGTCGTACGCCGAACCGATCGTGATCTTGATCTGCTCGGCCGTCCGCTCACCGAGGAGGAGCGAGTACTCCTTCTTGATGTGCTGGATGATCGCGTTGTCCAACTCGTCGCCCGCGACGCGGATGGACTGGGCGGTGACGATGCCGCCGAGGGAGATGACCGCGACCTCCGTGGTGCCGCCGCCGATGTCCACCACCATGTTGCCCGTGGCCTCGTGGACCGGCAGGCCGGAACCGATGGCCGCGGCCATGGGCTCCTCGATGATGTGCACCTGGCGGGCGCCCGCCTGGGAGGACGCCTCGATGACGGCGCGACGCTCGACACCGGTGATGCCGGACGGCACGCAGACGACGACCCGGGGACGGGCGAGATACCGCCGCTTGTGGATCTTCAGGATGAAGTAGCGGAGCATCCGCTCGGTGATCTCGAAGTCGGCGATGACACCGTCCTTCAGCGGGCGTACGGCAACGATGTTGCCCGGCGTCCGCCCGATCATCTTCTTGGCCTCCGCGCCGACCGCGAGAATCCCACCGGTGTTGGTGTTGATCGCGACGACGGACGGCTCGTTCAGTACGATCCCGCGACCCCTGACGTACACCAGCGTGTTGGCGGTCCCGAGGTCGACAGCCATGTCACGGCCGATGAACGACATTGAGTTCCCCATCAGGATTCGTGTGGCCTTCCCCAGTGGAGCACTGACGGCTTTTGAGAGCTTTTCAGGCTTTTCGGGTCGGCGAAGTGGGTGCTGTGACGTGAAGGCTTACATCGTAGTCTCGCCCGCACGAACACTGCGCGAGGGTCTTCGCCATTGTGGGCATGCGATGCGCCGCCTCGCCTCTGGAGACGATCCAACGGGGGTGCGCGTTCCCCCGATCGCCGCGCGTATGCCGTTGTACGGCCGGATCCCGCACGGGATGGCTGGTCAACCGGGGTAGGCCGAGTGGGTGGTGGCCGAGTGTCACCAGCAGGGTAAGGGCGGCGGGGACGAGACTGATCACCGGCCCCCGCCGTCGGGCATGTCGCTACGCGCGCCCGGGGAAGAAGATCTTCACCTCGCGCTCGGCGGACTCCTCGGAGTCCGACGCGTGGATCAGGTTCTCGCGCACGATCACGCCGTAGTCACCGCGGATCGAACCGGGCTGCGCGGCGATCGGGTCGGTCGGGCCGGCCAGCGCCCGCACCCCTTCGATGACCCGCTCGCCCTCGACGATCAGCGCGACGACCGGCCCGGAGGCCATGAACGCGACGAGCGGCTCGTAGAACGGCTTGCCCTTGTGCTCGCCGTAGTGCTGCTCCAGCGTGTCCTGGTCCAGGGTCCGCTGCTCCAGCGCGGTGATCTGCCAGCCGGCCTTCCGCTCGATACGGCTGATGATCTCGCCGGTCAGGCCACGCCGGACGGCGTCGGGCTTGAGCAGGACGAGGGTGCGCTGGCTCACGGTGGTGGCTCCTTCAACTCACACGGGTGCGGAGCTCAGAGGCTACAGGGCGCGTCCGACCCGGTGTCACGCAGCGTCAGGAAGGCCGGGCCGCACCCCTGGACCCCGCCCCACCGCGGCCAGATCCTGTCCTCACCACACCTGCGCGGGCTCTCGCCCGGTGCGGCGGTCGGGCGCCCCCGCTCGGGCGCAGCCGACAGCAAGCCGGAGAGCAGGGGCGCCCGCAGGCGTCGCGTGGGGACGGGAAGGCGGCGGCAGGGCCTAGGAGGCTCCGGCCTCGGCGCCCGCCTGGGCCGCGAACCGGGCCTTCGCCTCGTCGACCTTCCGCCCGAAGTGGACCGACGCCCACCACAGGGCGGCGAAGACCGCACCCATGAAGAACATCGTCGGGACGACGAAACCGGAGAGGATCAGCGCGATCTGCAGGGCCCAGCCGAGCTGGACGCCGCCGGGCCGGGTGACGAGGCCGCACAGCAGGACGCACAGGAACATGGCGATGCCGCTGACCGTCCAGACCGTCGACATGGCCAGGTCCGGGTCCTTCATGGCGACCAGACCCGCGAAGCCGATCACGAAGAACTCACCGATCAGGGTCGAAGCACAGAGGGTACGCATCGTGGAACTCAGCCCTTCCCCAGCAGCAGCCGGGCTTCGCCTACGGTGATGACGGAACCGGTGACGAGGACGCCGCCACCCGCGAACTCGCCCTCCTCCTCGGCGAGCGTGATGGCCGCCTCCAGGGCGTCGGGCATCCGCGGCTCGACCTGCACCCGTTCCTCGCCGAAGACCTCGACCGCGATCCCGGCCAACTCGTCGGCGTCCATCGCCCGGTGGCTGGAGTTCTGCGTGATCACGACCTCGGCGAAGATCGGCTCGAAGGCCTCCAGGAGACCCCGGACGTTCTTGTCGCCGCTCGCGCCGACCACGCCGATGAGCCGGCTGAAGTCGAACGCCTCTCCGACGGCCTCGGCCGTGGCCCGCGCGCCGGCCGGGTTGTGGGCCGCGTCGAGCACGACCGTCGGCGACCGGCGGACGACTTCGAGACGCCCCGGTGACGACACCGACGCGAACGCCTTGCGGACCGTGTCCAGGTCGAGGGGTTCCGGACGCTGCGAGCCGACGCCGAAGAACGCCTCGACCGCGGCGAGGGCCACGGCCGCGTTGTGCGCCTGGTACGGGCCGTGCAACGGGAGGTAGACCTCGGGGTACTCACCGCCGAGCCCGCGCAGCGTGAGCATCTGCCCGCCGACCGCGACCTGCCGCGCCACGACACCGAACTCCAGGCCCTCCCGGGCCACCGTCGCGTCGACCTCCACGGCCTTCTTCAGCATCACCTGCGCCGCGTCCACCGGCTGCTGCGCCAGGATCACGGTCGCGTCCTGCTTGACGATCCCGGACTTCTCCACGGCGATCTCGGCGGGTGTCGTGCCCAGCCGGTCGGTGTGGTCGAGGTCGATGGGGGTGACCACGGCCACGTCCCCGTCGATGACGTTGGTGGCGTCCCAGGTGCCGCCCATGCCGACCTCGACGACCGCCACGTCCACGGGCGCGTCCGCGAAGGCGGCGTACGCCATGCCGGTCAGCACCTCGAAGAAGGAGAGCCGGTACTCCTGCGCCGCGTCGACCATCTCGATGTACGGCTTGATGTCCTCGTACGTCTCGACGAACCGCTCGGCGGAGATCGGGGCGCCGTCCAGGCTGATGCGCTCGGTGATCGACTGGACGTGCGGCGAGGTGTACCGGCCGGTGCGCAGCTCGAAGGCGCCGAGGAGGGCCTCGATCATGCGGGCGGTGGAGGTCTTGCCGTTGGTGCCGGTGATGTGGAGGGAGGGGTACGAGCGCTGGGGCTCGCCCAGGACGTCCATCAGGGCGGCGATCCGGGTGACCGAGGGCTCCAGCTTGGTCTCGCCCCAGCGGCCGGCCAGTTCCGTCTCGACCGCGCGCAGCGCCTTGTCGACGGCCGGGTCGGTGGGGCGGGCCGGTACGTCGGCCTGTGCCGCGCCGCCCTGGGCACGCAGGGTGCGGCTGCCGGCCTCGATCACCGCGAGGTCCGGATCCCGGTCGGTCTCCGCGGCGATGATCTCCTCGAACGGGTCGGTCGGGTCGGGCTGCGGGTCACTGCGTTCGCTCACGGGGCCAGTCTACGGACCGGGCGCCTGAGAGCTCGGGGGTACCCGCTGTAGGGCGACTGCGAGTGGTGGGTGGTTGCTCGCGCGGTTCCCCGCGCCCCTCGCGGGGCCCGGTCAGCGGAAGCCCCCGGTGCCCGGAGAGCACCAGGGGCTTCCGTCGGCCCACGAGGCGGGCTACGCCTGCGGCAGACGGTCCAGCTGGGCGGCGATGCGGGCGATGTCCTCGTCCGCCTTGGCGAGGCGGCCGCGGATCTTGTCGACCACCTGATCGGGCGCCTTCGCGAGGAACGCCTCGTTGCCGAGCTTGGCCGTGGCCTGGGCCTTCTCCTTCTCGGCCGCCGCGAGGTCCTTGGCCAGGCGCTTGCGCTCGGCGGCGACGTCGATGACACCGGAGAGGTCGAGCGCGACCTCGGCGCCCGCCACCGGCAGGGTCGCGGTCGCCGAGAAGCCCTCGCCCTCGGGCTGCAGGCGCAGCAGCTGACGGATCGCGGCCTCGTGCGGTGCCAGGGCCGTACCGTCGAGCGTGAGGCGGGCCGGGACGCGCTGGCCGGGCTGGAGGCCCTGGTCGGCGCGGAAGCGGCGGACCTCGGTGACGACCTGCTGGACCAGCTCGATCTCGCGCTCGGCGGCGTCGTCGCGGAAGCCGCCCGGTGCGTCGGCACCAGGAACGGACACCGCCTTGGGCCAGTCGGCGATGACGAGGGACTCGCCGCCGGTCAGCGTCGTCCACAGGGTGTCCGTGACGAACGGGACGACCGGGTGGAGCAGGCGCAGGGTGACGTCGAGGACCTCACCCAGGACCCGCTTGCTGACCTCGGCCGGCTCGCCGCCCGCCTGGAACGTCGTCTTGGACAGCTCGACGTACCAGTCGAAGACCTCGTCCCACGCGAAGTGGAACAGGGCGTCGCTGAGCTTGGCGAACTGGAAGTCCTCGTAGTACGCGTCGACCTGCGCGACCGTCTCGTTGAGACGGGCGAGGATCCAGCGGTCGGTCGCCGAGAGCTTCGACGCCTCCGGGAGCGGGCCCTGGACCGTCGCGCCGTTCATCAGCGCGAAGCGGGTGGCGTTCCAGATCTTGTTGGCGAAGTTGCGGGAGGCCTGGACCCAGTCCTCGCCGATCGGGACGTCGGTGCCCGGGTTGGCGCCGCGCGCGAGGGTGAAGCGGAGCGCGTCGGAGCCGTACTTGTCCATCCAGTCGAGCGGGTCGACGACGTTGCCGAAGGACTTCGACATCTTCTTGCCGCGCTCGTCGCGGACCAGGCCGGTCAGGGCGATGGTCTTGAACGGGACCTCGCCGTCCATGGCGTAGAGGCCGAACATCATCATCCGGGCGACCCAGAAGAAGATGATGTCGTGGCCGGTGAGCAGGACGTCGGTGGAGTAGAACTTCCGCAGGTCCTCGGTCCGTTCGGGCCAGCCGAGCGTGGAGAACGGCCACAGGCCGGAGGAGAACCAGGTGTCCAGGACGTCGGTGTCCTGGGTCCAGCCCTCGGCCTCGGTGCCGGGCGGCTGCTCGTCGGGGCCGACGCAGACCGTCTCGCCGTCCGGGCCGTACCAGACCGGGATGCGGTGGCCCCACCACAGCTGGCGCGAGATGCACCAGTCGTACATGTTGTCGACCCAGTCGAAGTAGCGCTTCGACATGTCCTCGGGGTGGATCTTGACCCGGCCGTCCCGGACCGCGTCGCCGGCCTCCTTGGCGAGCGGCCCGACCTTGACCCACCACTGCATGGACAGCCGCGGCTCGACCGTGGTCTTGCAGCGCGAGCAGTGGCCGACGGAGTGGGTGTACGGGCGCTTCTCGGCGACGATCCGGCCCTGCGAGCGCAGCGCGCCGACGACGGCGGAGCGGGCCTCGAAGCGGTCCTGGCCGAGGAAGGGGCCGTGGACGGTGATGACACCGTGCTCGTCCATGATCGTCATGGACGGCAGGTCGTGGCGCTGGCCGATCGCGAAGTCGTTCGGGTCGTGCGCCGGCGTCACCTTGACGGCGCCGGTGCCGAACTCGGGGTCGACGTGGGTGTCGGCGACGACCGGGATGGAACGGTCGGTGAGCGGCAGCTTGATGAGCTTGCCGATGAGGTGCTTGTAGCGCTCGTCGTCCGGGTGGACGGCGACGGCGGTGTCGCCGAGCATCGTCTCCGCGCGGGTGGTGGCGACGACGAGGGAGTCGTCCCCTTCTCCGTACCGGATGGAGACCAGCTCGCCGGCGTCCTCCTGGTGCTCGACCTCGATGTCGGAGATCGCGGTGAGACAGCGCGGACACCAGTTGATGATGCGCTCGGCGCGGTAGATCAACTCGTCGTCGTAGAGCCGCTTGAAGATGGTCTGGACGGCCTTGGACAGCCCTTCGTCCATGGTGAACCGCTCGCGGTCCCAGTCGACTCCGTCGCCCAGCCGGCGCATCTGGCCGAGGATCTTGCCGCCGTACTCCTCCTTCCACTGCCAGACGCGCTCGACGAACTCCTCGCGCCCCAAGTCGTGGCGGGACTTGCCCTCTTCGGCGAGCTGCTGCTCGACCTTGTTCTGCGTGGCGATGCCGGCGTGGTCCATGCCGGGGAGCCACAGCGACTCGTACCCCTGCATGCGCTTACGCCTGGTGAGGGCGTCCATGAGGGTGTGCTGGAAGGCGTGCCCGAGGTGCAGGCTGCCCGTGACGTTCGGCGGCGGGATGACGATGGTGTACGCGGGCTTGTCGCTCTTGGCGTCTGCCGCGAAGTAACCACGCTCTACCCAGCGCTCGTACAGCGCCCCCTCTACATCGGCCGGCGCGTACTGGGTCGGCAGATCGGTGGCGGGCGCTGGAGGCTGCTGCTGAGCGTTCTCGGTCACCCGCCCAGTTTAGGGGTGTCACGGGGTGGTCCCGAAACTCGATTCTTCCGTAACGGTGTGACCCCCGATGCGTGCGACCCACCGGGATTGCGCCAGGATGTCAGGAACACATAAGTATCTGGAGGGGAACCCAGACCATGAGTTACAACCAGCCGGGCCCATACGGTGGGCAGCCCCAGCAGCCCGGCCCGTACGGTCAGCCGGGCGGCCAGCCGGGCCCCTACGGCCAGCAGCCGCCGCAGGCCGCCCCCCAGCCCGGCTACGGCTACCCCCAGCAGGCGCCGCCGGCGCAGCCGGGTTACGGGTACCCCCAGCAGGCCCCCCAGGGCGTTCCGCCCCAGACGCCGCCGTACGGCCAGCCCCAGGCCCCGTACGGCCAGCAGCCGTACCCGACCGTGCCCCAGCCGCCGGTGCCCTCGGGCGGCGGCAAGAAGGTCGGCATCATCCTCGGCGCGGTCGCCGTGGTGGCGGCGGTCGCGGTGGGCGCGTACGTCGTCCTCAGCGGGAGCGGGGGCGCAGACATCGCGGACGACGGCCCGCACAAGCTGACTACGCCGGCGACTGTTCTGGGGGACTACACGAAGAACGACAGCGGCGGCGGCGCCCTGTCCGACAGCGACGTGGAGGACGCCAAGAAATGGGGGGTGACCGACCCCAAGGATGTCAGCGCCTCGTACGTGTCCGGCAACAAGGACAACCCGCTGGCGCAGAAGCAGCTTCACTTCAGCGGCGTCTACGGTGAGATCGAGGACCCCGAGAAGGTCGTCGACGCCATGCTGGAGCACATGCAGTCCGAGTCCGGGAAGGACGACGACGTGAAGGTCACCATGGTCGGTGACCCGAAGGCGTACGACTCCGCCGAGGGTGCCGTCCTCAAGTGCCAGGATGCCAAGATGGAGCCGAGCGACGGCAACACGAGCGGCGGCCCCAGCGTGATGAACCTGTCGTTCTGCGTGTGGGGCGACTACAGCACGGTCGGCATGGTGATGCCCATGGACATGGCGAGCATCATGGCCGAGAAGGCGACAGACCAGTCCGCGGCCGCCGACACCACGGCGAAGCTGCGCGAGGCGGTCCGAGTCAAGGCCTGATCGCCACCGACTCCAGGACCGGACCGCACCGGTGAGCATGACGGCTCGGCACCTCGAAGTGAGGGCCGAGCCGTTTTCTTCGGCGTGGCAACTTCCAGGCACAGGGAACGTCGTGACGTCCTGGTCGGCGCCCGCCGACCAGGACGTCACCCCATCAGGCGCGGCTGCATGCCACCTGCGCGTGCGCATTCGAGACCCGGATCTCTATGAGCCTGAGCAGGCAGTTGGGATTGGGCGTCGTCGCTGGCGGCGAGAAGATCGCGCCGTAACTGCAAGCCGCCCTGACCCTGGGGCCGATCACATAGCCATGGTTGCCGAGGTAGTTCACGCAGCGTGCCTGCGACGCATGTGCCGGTGCGGCCGTCACCAGCGGCACGACGCCCGCTGCGGCCACCACACTCATCACTGCCACAGCTCTTCTGAGCTTCATCGCCTTCATCGAGCAGCCTCCCGTTTTCACGTGCGCCATCGCTCGAACTCGACGCGGACAAGCGATCGGCGTGGTCGGGTCCGACTAGATCATGAGAGCAGATGGGTTCCAAGGCTTTGGCATGAACCTGGCGTGTTTCCTTCGGCCGGGCAGCCATCCGTGCGACAAAGGGTGCCCGGCGCATCGCTGCGCCGGGCACCCTCGTGTCAAGTGCGTGGAAGCGGCGCGAGTTACGCCGTCTTCTGCTCCCCCGGACCCCGCCCCCGCGCATCACGCGGGATCAGGGTCGGGTTGACGTTCGAGCGGACCACGTCCGCCGTGATGACGACCCGGGCAACGTCCTTGCGGGACGGGACCTCGTACATGACCGACATCAGGACTTCCTCCATGATGGCGCGCAGGCCGCGCGCGCCGGTCTGGCGGAGGATGGCCTGGTCGGCGATTGCTTCGAGGGCCTCGCGCTCGAAGTCCAGCTCCACGCCGTCGAGTTCGAACAGGCGCTGGTACTGCTTCACCAGCGCGTTGCGCGGCTCGATGAGGATCTGGAGCAGCGCCTCGCGGTCCAGGTTGTGGACCGAGGTGATGACGGGCAGACGGCCGATGAACTCCGGGATCATGCCGAACTTGACCAGGTCCTCCGGCATGACGGCCTCGAACTGGTCCTTGGACTCCAGCTCGCGCTTGGAGCGGATCGTCGCGCCGAAGCCGATGCCCTTGGCGCCGGCCCGGGACTCGATGATCTTCTCCAGGCCGGAGAAGGCGCCGCCCACGATGAACAGCACGTTCGTCGTGTCGATCTGGATGAACTCCTGGTGCGGGTGCTTGCGGCCGCCCTGTGGCGGGACCGACGCCGTGGTGCCCTCCAGGATCTTCAGCAGGGCCTGCTGGACGCCCTCGCCCGACACGTCACGCGTGATGGAGGGGTTTTCACTCTTCCGCGCGACCTTGTCGATCTCGTCGATGTAGATGATCCCGGTCTCGGCCTTCTTGACGTCGTAGTCGGCCGCCTGGATGAGCTTCAGCAGGATGTTCTCGACGTCCTCGCCGACATAGCCCGCCTCCGTCAGCGCGGTCGCGTCCGCGATCGCGAACGGGACGTTCAGCATGCGCGCGAGGGTCTGGGCGAGGAGGGTCTTGCCCGAGCCCGTGGGGCCCAGCAGGAGGATGTTGGACTTCGCCAACTCGATGGCGTCCTCGCGGCTTTGGCCGCCGCCGTTCTCACCGGCCTGGACGCGCTTGTAGTGGTTGTAGACCGCCACGGAGAGCGCCTTCTTGGCGGCCTCCTGGCCGACCACGTAGCCCTCGAGGAACTCGTAGATCTCGCGGGGCTTCGGGAGTTCCTCCCAGCGGACCTCACTGGTCTCCGCGAGTTCTTCCTCGATGATCTCGTTGCAGAGGTCGATGCACTCGTCGCAGATGTACACACCGGGCCCTGCGATGAGCTTCTTGACCTGCTTCTGGCTCTTGCCGCAGAACGAGCACTTGAGCAGATCGCCGCCGTCACCGATGCGTGCCACGGTGTGCTTCCCCTTCGCCTGGGAGTCGACTGGACGATTGGAATCCAGCGGCTCCTGGTGCTGCCTTATGTCGACGGTACCTTGCCGGGCCCCCCGTTCGGGCCCCCCTTGGCACGGTTCGCTTTGACGTGCACCTTGTCGTGCACTGGGTCAAACGGTGCCAACCATGCCAAGGGGCGGCAGACGATACATCCTTTTCGCGGTCAGCGGACGCTGTTGTTGTTCATCTTGCGCGTGGAGATGATCTGGTCGATCAGGCCGTACGACAGCGCGTCCTCGGCCGTGAGGATCTTGTCGCGCTCGATGTCCTCGCGGATCTTCTCGATCGGCGTGGTGGAGTGCTTGGCCAGCATGTCCTCCAGCTGGCCGCGCATCCGGAGGATCTCGTTGGCGGCGATCTCCAGGTCGGAGACCTGGCCGCGGCCCGTCTCGCTGTACGGCTGGTGGATGAGGACGCGCGCGTTCGGCAGGGCCATGCGCTTGCCCGGCGTACCGGCGGCGAGCAGGATCGCGGCGGCGGAGGCCGCCTGGCCCATGCAGACCGTCTGGATGTCCGGCTTCACGAACTGCATCGTGTCGTAGATCGCGGTGAGCGCCGTGAAGGAGCCGCCGGGGCTGTTGATGTAGACCGAGATGTCCCGGTCGGGGTCCATCGACTCCAGGCACAGCAGCTGCGCCATGACGTCGTTGGCGGAGGCGTCGTCGATCTGCACCCCGAGGAAGATCACCCGCTCCTCGAAGAGCTTCGCGTACGGGTCGTACTCGCGGATGCCCTGCGAGGTGCGCTCGACGAAGCGCGGGATGACGTAACGGGACTCGGCCGTCGGGCCCGAGTACTGGGAGCGTGCGCCGTCGAAGAGGCCGCTGCCGGGGAAGTCGTTCACTGTGGTCTCCTGGGAGCCTGAGAGGGGCTGAGGCGGTCGGCTGGGGGCTTCGCGGGGGTGAGGGTGGCGGCGGGTGCCGTCACTCCTGCCCGGCCCCGGTGCCGCCGCCGCCCGGCATACCGGCGGCCGTGGGGATCACGTCGTCGATGAGGCCGTACTCCTTGGCCTCGAAGGCGTCGAACCAGCGGTCACGGTCCGAGTCACGGGTCACCTGCTCGACGGTCTGACCCGTGTGCTGGGAGGTGAGCTCCGCCATGCGCTTCTTGGTGTGCAGCAGCCGCTCGGCGTGGATCTTGATGTCCGAGGCCGAACCGGCCAGGCCGGCCGAGGGCTGGTGGATCAGGATCTCGGCGTTCGGCAGCGCGAAGCGCTTGCCGGGGGTGCCCGCGCTCAGCAGGAACTGGCCCATCGAGGCCGCGAGGCCCATGGCGATGGTCACGACGTCGTTCTTGATGAACTGCATCGTGTCGTAGATCGCCATGCCGGCCGTGATGGAGCCGCCGGGGCTGTTGATGTAGAGGTAGATGTCCTTGTCGGGGTCCGCGGCAAGGAGCAGCAGCTGTGCGGTGATCTTGTTGGCAATGTCGTCGTCGACCGGCTGGCCGAGGAAGATGATCCGCTCGCCAAGCAGCCGGTTGTAGACCTGGTCGCCGAGGCCACCACCGATGGAAGGCTCGCCGGCGGCTGAGGGCATCAGATTCGTCACGTATCCACCTGCTCGTCTTACGACGGCGCCGGGCCGTCTTCACGTTTCCCTTCCGGGGACCGGGCCGTTAGCCGACAGCCCAGCCCTCGTCTTCATGGACCCTAACGCGGTGGCTCCGCCGGTGAATCCCGCAAAGGGAACTGTTCGCTGTCAGCGCATGCGTGTGCGCTCCGCTGATGGGGCGGGCATTGGTGACCCCCGGCTGGCAAAGGGGCGCGGAGAACTGCGCGACCGGCCCTCCACAAGCCGCAGACGCGTCTGCCACGCCGGACGGATCGGCGAGTGCGGCTTGTACGTGGTTGCTCGCGCAGTTTCCGCGCCCCCAAAGAGCGGGCCCCCGGGTCAGAAGTGACCCGGGGGCCCGTTCGAGCCTGCTGTTCGCGGAGCGATCAGGCCTCGGGGGCCTTCTCCTCGGCCTCGGCGGCGGCCGGGGCTTCCTCGGTGCTCTCGGCGGACGCGTCCTCGTCCTCCTCGTCGTCCAGGTCGACGATCTCGCCGTTGGTGTCCTTCACCGTGGCGGACTCCACGACCAGGGCCAGGGCCTTGCCGCGGGCGACCTCGCCCACGAGGAGCTGGACCTGGTTGTTCTGGACGACGGCCTGGGCGAACTGGTCCGGGGACATGCCGGAGGAGGCGGCGCGGCGCATGAGGTGCTCGGTGAGCTCCTCCTGGTTGACGTTCAGCTTCTCCTTGGAGACCAGCTCGTCGAGGACGAACTGGGTCTTGATGCCCTTGACGGCCGCTTCCTTGGTCTCGGCGTCGAACTCCTCGACCGTCTTGCCCTGGATCTCCAGGTACTTCTCCAGGTCCAGGCCCATCTGGCCGAGCTGGTGGTGCTCCAGGTTGTGCTTGCGGGTGTTGATCTCGTCCTCGAGCAGCTTCTCGGGGACGGGCACCTCGACGATCTCCAGGAGCTTCTCCAGAACGCGCTCCTGGGCCTGGGTGGCCTGGTCGTACTGCTTCATGTTCTCCAGGCGCTTGCGGCTGTCCGCGCGCAGCTCCTCGAGGGTGTCGAACTCGGAGGCGAGCTGGGCGAACTCGTCGTCCAGGGCGGGGAGTTCACGGGCGGCGACCTGGGAGACCTTGACGGTCACCTCGGCCTCCTTGCCGGCCGCCGAGCCGCCCTTGAGCTCGGAGGCGAAGGTGGCCTCGCCACCGGCCTCCAGGCCCTTCACGGCGTCGTCGATGCCGTCCAGCAGCTCGCCGGAGCCGATGGTGTAGGAGACGCCCTCGGCGACGCCGTCCTCCAGGACCTCGCCGTCGACCTTGGCCTCCAGGTCGAGCGTCACGACGTCGCCGTCCTCGGCGGCACGCTCGACCGGGGAGGTGGAGGCGAAGCGCTCGCGCAGCTGCTCGACCGCCTTCTCGATGTCCTCCTCGGTGACCTCGACGGCGTCGACCTCGACCTCGATGCCGGAGTAGTCCGGGATCTCGATGGCCGGGCGGACGTCGACCTCGGCGGTGAAGTTCAGCGTCTCGCCGTCCTTCAGCTCGGTGATGTCGACCTCGGGCTGGCCCAGGACGTTGAGCTCGGCCTCGTTGACCGCGTCCGTGTAGAACTTCGGGAGCGCGTCGTTGACGGCCTCCTCCAGCACCGCACCACGGCCGAACCGCTGGTCGATGACACGGGCCGGGATCTTGCCCTTGCGGAAGCCCTTCACCGTGACCTGCTGGTTGATCTTCTTGTACGCCGCGTCGAGGCTGTCCTTGAGCTCCTCGAAGGGCACCTCGATGCTGAGCCGAACCCGGGTCGGGTTCAGGGTCTCCACGGCGCTCTTCACGGTTCGGTCTCCTTGGGGGCTGACTTCTTGGGGTTCTGCTGACGTCCCCCACCGGTGCGGCGGGGCTTCAGCGGATTAGCGGCCCTTGAGAGACGTGAGAGTGCAGACACACGGGCGCGCAGCTTGCATAGTAACCGCAGGCGGTACACGCCCCAAAAGGCGATCTTGCCGGTGGCGGGCACGCCCTTGCGGCGCGGTGGTCGGGGTGGCGGGATTTGAACCCACGGCCTTCCGCTCCCAAAGCGGACGCGCTACCAAGCTGCGCCACACCCCGTCTGGTGCGACACGTAGGGTACATGCCCGCAGGCCATGGGGTTGCCGCATTTACCGAGTGCGCGGGCGCGCACGACGGCGGACGACGGACACGGCCGGGAAGGGGTGTGCGGCGGTGGCGCCGGACCCGCTACGATGCCTTCTGTGCCGCGGTCGCCCGACCTGCGGCGCGAGCTGTGCGGGCGTAGCTCAATGGTAGAGCCCTAGTCTTCCAAACTAGCTACGCGGGTTCGATTCCCGTCGCCCGCTCCACCGGCCTCCGGCCCGGTCCGAGGAGTTCCCTCGGAC
>NZ_JBHVDD010000093.1:0-37647 GCF_042802995.1 Streptomyces sp. NPDC057438 | reverse complement strand
GGGCGGGCGCGGGGGCAGCCTGGGCCGGGGCAGCGGCGGCGGGCGCCGGGGCCGGGGCGGCCGGAGCAGCCGCCGGAGCGGCACCCGGGGCGCCGATGACGGCCAGCTTGGCGCCGACCTCGGCGGTCTCGTCCTCGGCGACCGTGATCTCCAGGAGCACACCGGAGGTGGGCGCCGGGATCTCGGTGTCGACCTTGTCGGTGGAGACCTCCAGCAGCGGCTCGTCGGCCTCGACGGAGTCGCCGACCTCCTTCAGCCAGCGGGTGACGGTGCCCTCGGTGACGGACTCGCCGAGCGCCGGGAGGACCACGTCGGTGCCCTCGGCGGAGCCGTCGCCGGTGGCCGCCTCGGCGGTCGGGGCCGGGGCGGGGGCCTCCTGCTCGGTGGAGGGCGCGGCCGCGGCGGGCTCGGGGGCCGCGGCCGGGGCCTCCTCCGCGGCGGGGGCCGGGGCGGCGGCGGGCGTGCCCGAGCCGTCGTCGATCAGGGCCAGCTCGGCGCCGACCTCGACCGTCTCGTCCTCGGCGACCTTGATGGAGGCCAGGATGCCCGCGGCGGGGGAGGGGATCTCGGTGTCGACCTTGTCGGTCGAGACCTCGAGCAGCGGCTCGTCGGCCTCTACGCGCTCACCCTCGGCCTTCAGCCAGCGGGTGACAGTGCCCTCGGTGACGCTCTCGCCGAGCGCCGGAAGGGTTACGGAAACCGCCATGGTTTCTGTTGCTCCTTAACGAATTGCGGAAGTCTGGATCGTCGCTTCGTCGACCGAGGGGTCAGTCGTGCGAGTGCAGCGGCTTGCCCGCGAGGGCCAGGTGGGCCTCGCCGAGCGCCTCGTTCTGCGTCGGGTGGGCGTGGATGAGCTGGGCGACCTCGGAGGGCAGCGCTTCCCAGTTGTAGATCAGCTGGGCCTCACCGACCTGCTCGCCCATGCGGTCGCCGACCATGTGGACGCCGACCACGGCACCGTCCTTGACCTGCACGAGCTTGATCTCGCCCGCGGTCTGGAGGATCTTGCTCTTGCCGTTGCCCGCGAGGTTGTACTTCAGAGCGACGACCTTGTCCGCACCGTAGATCTCCTTGGCCTTGGCCTCGGTGATGCCCACGGAGGCGACCTCGGGGTGGCAGTACGTCACCCGCGGCACACCGTCGTAGTCGATCGGAACGGTCTTCAGGCCGGCCAGACGCTCCGCCACCAGGATGCCCTCGGCGAAGCCGACGTGCGCGAGCTGGAGCGTCGGGACCAGGTCACCGACGGCGGAGATGGTCGGGACGTTGGTCCGCATGTACTCGTCGACCAGGACGTAGCCGCGGTCCATGGCGACGCCCTGCTCCTCGTAGCCGAGACCGGCGGAGACGGGCCCGCGGCCGACGGCCACCAGCAGCAGCTCGGCCTCGAACTCCTTGCCGTCGGCGAGGGTGACCTTGACACCGTCCTGGGTGTACTCGGCCTTCGAGAAGAAGGTGCCCAGGTTGAACTTGATGCCGCGCTTGCGGAAGGCGCGCTCAAGAAGCTTGGAGGAGTTCTCGTCCTCGAGGGGGGCGAGGTGCTTCAGCCCCTCGATGATCGTGATGTCGGTGCCGAAGGACTTCCAGGCGGAGGCGAACTCGACGCCGATGACGCCGCCGCCGAGGACGATCGCCGACTTCGGGACCCGGTCCAGGACGAGGGCGTGGTCCGAGGAGATGATGCGGTTGCCGTCGATCTCCAGGCCCGGCAGCGACTTCGGCACGGAGCCGGTCGCCAGCAGGACGTGACGGCCCTGGATGCGCTGGCCGCCCACATCGACGGAGGTCGGGGAGGACAGCCGGCCCTCACCCTCGATGTAGGTGACCTTGCGGGAGGCGATGAGCCCCTGCAGACCCTTGTACAGGCCGGAGATCACACCGTCCTTGTACTTGTGCACGGCGGGCACGTCGATGCCCTCGAAGGTGGCCTTCACACCGAACTGCTCGCTCTCGCGGGCCTGGTCGGCGATCTCGCCCGCGTGGAGCAGGGCCTTCGTGGGAATGCATCCCCGGTGCAGGCAGGTGCCGCCGACCTTGTCCTTCTCGATCAGGGCGACGTCCAGGCCCAGCTGGGCCCCGCGCAGGGCCGCGGCGTAACCACCGCTACCACCGCCGAGGATCACTAGGTCGAAAACGGTGCTGGCGTCGTTCGCCACGTCACGTCCTCCATGCATGTGCGCCGTACGCCGGTCGTCCGAGACCCGCGCGGCGGCTGGTGTCCGGCCGCTCTTCTTCGGCCCTGTGGTGGGGGCCCTGTCCTGCCGAGCCCCATCTTCGCACTTGTCGCGGGCGAACGAGACGCCGGGCCGGGGTGTGAGACACCACACGCTCAGATGTGACGGAGGCGCGCCCCGAAGGGGCGCGGGGAACTGCGCGACCAGTCCCCACGCCCCCGCACTCGCCGTACCACCGGCCGGATCGAGCCGCTAGGCGGACATCACCCCAGGTCGCCGGAGGCGGCCCGCTCGGCCAGCCGCACCAGCGTCCGCACGGCGGTCCCGGTGCCGCCCTTGGGCGTGTACCCGAAGGGCCCGCCCTCGTTGAACGCCGGCCCCGCGATGTCCAGGTGCGCCCAGGTGATCCCCTCGCCCACGAACTCCTTCAGGAACAACCCGGCGACGAGCCCGCCGCCGTACCGCTCACCCATGTTCGCGATGTCGGCGGTCGGCGAGTCCATGCCCTTGCGCAGGTGGTCCGGCAGCGGCATCGGCCACGCCGGCTCGCCGGACTCCTCCGCCGCCTCGTGCACCGCGGAGCGGAACGCGTCGTCGTTGGCCATGATCCCGAAGGTCCGGTTGCCCAGTGCCAGCATCATCGCCCCGGTCAGCGTCGCCACGTCGACGATCGCGTCCGGCTTGTCCTCGGACGCCTTGGCGAGCGCGTCGGCCAGGACCAGACGGCCCTCGGCGTCGGTGTTCAGCACCTCCACCGTCTTGCCGCTGTACATGCGCAGCACGTCACCCGGGCGGGTGGCGGAGCCGGACGGCATGTTCTCGGCGAGGGCGAGCCAGCCCGTGACGTTGACCTCCAGCTTGAGCCGGGCGGCGGCGACGACCGCGGCGAACACGGCGGCCGCACCGCTCATGTCGCACTTCATCGTCTCGTTGTGCCCGGCGGGCTTGAGCGAGATGCCGCCCGAGTCGTAGGTGATGCCCTTGCCGACGAACGCCAGGTGCTTCTTCGCCTTGGAGCTGGTGTACGACAGCTGCACCAGCCGGGGCGTGGCCGCGGAGCCCGCGCCGACGCCGAGGATGCCGCCGTAGCCGCCCTTGGCGAGCGCCTTCTCGTCCAGGACGGTCACCTTGATGCCGTGCTCCTTGGCCGCGGTCTGGGCGACGGCGGCGAAGGCTTCAGGGTCGAGGTCGTTCGGCGGGGTGTTGATGAGGTCGCGGGCGCGGTTCAGCTCCTCGCTCACCGCGGTCGCGCGCTCGGCGGCGGCCTTGTGGGCCTTGTCGCGCGGCTTCGCGCCGAGCAGGACGACATCGGCGAGCGGCCCCTTGCCGTCCTTCGCCTTCGGGTCCTTGGCGTTGTTCTTGTAGGCGTCGAAGGAGTACGCGCCGAGCAGCGCGCCCTCGGCGACGGCGCCCACGGCGTCGGCGTCCCCGACGGGCAGCGCGAACGCGGCCTTCTTCGTCCCGGACAGGGCGCGGGCCGCGGCACCGGCCGCACGGCGCAGCGCCTCCGCGCCGAACGCGCCGTCCTTCTCGGGCACCGCGCCCAGGCCCACCGCCACCACGAGCGGCGCCTTGAAGCCGGACGGCGCGGGCAGCTTCGTCACCTCGCCCTCCGCGCCCGAGGCGCCGAGGGTCTCCAGGAGGCCGGCGAGCTTGCCGTCGTAGGCCTTGTCCACGGCTTCGGCGCCCGGCGCAACGACCAGGCCCCCAGGCCGAGATGCAGAGCCCTTCGCGACACCGACCACGAGCGCGTCGGCGCGGAGGCCGGGCGCGGCGGCGGTGCTGAGAGTGAGAGCAGTCACGGTGGTGAAATCTCGCTTCCGATTGAGTTTCGGTGGCCGAACGGATGGGTCGACGTGCCGAGAACGAGCCTAGGCCCTTGTTCGGCCCATCGGACCTGGGGCGGGGGCCGGTCGCGCGCTCACCGTCCGTGCGGCGTCCGCTGCGACCAGCCTCCCCGACTTTGCGCTCCGGGCGTGCAGGGAGATCCCCATGTCTCAGAGATAGGGGGATCCCTTATCGCCCTGACCGGGGCGCATTTGGGGGTCTGCGCGCGCAGCACCCGGCGTGAGGGATCATCACGGGTACGCCGTCGCACGCCCTGGAGCCCACCCGATGAGCCGCGCCCCCGCCCGCAGCGCCCTGTTGTCCCTGCTCCTGCTGACAGCGGGATGCGCCACCGACCACGACGGCACCGGCGAGGAGCGGGGCGCCCCCTGGCGGCCGGAACCGGGCACGCAGTGGCAGTGGCAGCTCAGCGGGCGGCTGGACACCTCCGTCGACGTCCCCGTGTACGACATCGACGGCTTCGACCAGTCCGCCGACACGGTCGCCGGGCTGCACGACGACGGCCGCAAGGTCATCTGCTACCTGTCGACCGGGGCCTGGGAGGACTGGCGCCCGGACGCCGGGGAGTTCCCGAAGTCGGTCCTGGGGAAGGGCAACGGCTGGGACGGCGAGCGCTGGCTCGACATCCGCGAGACCGGCATCCTCGAACCCCTGATGGCCGCCCGCATCGACATGTGCGCGGAGAAGGGCTTCGACGCGGTCGAGCCCGACAACATGGACGGCTACCGCAACCGGACGGGCTTCCCCCTCACGGCCGCCGACCAGCTCCGCTACAACCGTCTCGTCGCCCGCCTGGCCCACGAACGCGGCCTCGCCGTCGGCCTGAAGAACGACCTCGACCAGATACCGGAACTCGTGGACGACTTCGACTTCGCCGTCAACGAACAGTGCGCCCAGTTCGAGGAGTGCGACGACCTGACCCCGTTCATCGAGGCCGGCAAGGCCGTCTTCCACGTCGAGTACGAGATGCGGACGGCGGACTTCTGCCCCGAGGCCCGGCGTCTGGAACTCAGTTCGCTGCTGAAGAAGTGGGACCTCGGGGTGTGGCGGAAAGCCTGCTGACCACCCCGGGCGGCTTCCCTCGGATCACCCCAGGGCAAGGACGACGAGGGCCGCCGTCGCCGCCGTCTCCGCCAGAGCGCCGAAGACATCACCGGTGACACCGCCGAACCGCCGCACGCAGTGACGGAGCAGCAGCTCGGCGGCACCGCAGGCGACGACGACCGCGAGGACCGCGCGGCCCGGCTCCCAGGACCCGAGGAGCGCTCCCGCGCCCGCCGCCGCGCACCCGACCAGGGCGGCCACGAGCAGCGCGGACCGTACCGGCACCACCCCCGCCACCGCCGCCCCCAGCCCCTCCGGCCGGGCCGGAGGGACGCCGGCGCGCGCGGCCAGGGTCAGGGCCAGCCGCGCGGCGGTCGCCGAAACGGCCGTCGCGAGTACACCCAGCGCCCAGGACTCGTCGTACGCC
The DNA here is from genome assembly GCF_042802995.1 of Streptomyces sp. NPDC057438. Lineage (NCBI taxonomy): Bacteria > Bacillati > Actinomycetota > Actinomycetes > Kitasatosporales > Streptomycetaceae > Streptomyces > Streptomyces sp. NPDC057438. The sequence continues at coordinate 32,154 of NZ_JBHVDD010000093.1, read as the reverse complement.
TGGGTGAGCGCGGCCGCCTGGGCCAGCAGCACCAGCACGAGGGTGACGACCCCGAACGGCCCGATGTCCGACTGCTTCATGATCCGCAGGGCGTCCTCGGCGGGCCTGCCGCTGCCCAGCCCGTCGGCCGTGTCGGCGAGCCCGTCCAGATGCAGGCCCCGGGTGAGGGCGGCCGGTACGGCGACGGAGGCCACGGCGGCGAGCGGCGGCCCGGCGCCCAGGAGCAGCAGAAGCCCGCCGAGCACGGCCGCGCCCAGGCCGACGACCAGGCCGGCGACCGGTGCGCACAGCATCCCGGCGCGCGCGGCCTCCCGATCCCAGCGGCGCACGGTCACCGGCAGCACGGTCAGGGTGCCGAACGCGAAACGCGGACCGTCGAGGAGCGCGGGGCGGGGCGGGACGGGGGGCTCGGGGGTCGTGGACACCGGCGCAGGCTACCCGGCACGGCCGGCGGCCCTCGGCGGCGGCCGGAGGCGGTGGTGGATAAAGTTCGCATATGGGTCATTGGTGGGAGCGGAACATCATCGAGCCGGGCAAGCTTCCCCTGCTCCTCGCACTCACCGCGTTCGTCCTGACGTTCCTGATCACCCGGGTCATCACCCGCCTCATCCGCGCGGGCAAGGGCCCCTTCCGCAACATCAGCGGCAGCGGCGGGGTGCACATCCACCACGTCGTCCCCGGCGTCGTCCTCACCGTCGTCGGCGGCTTCGGTTCGGTGGCCGGCGACGGGCACGGCTTCGGCGCCCTCGTCTCCGCCGTGCTGTTCGGCATGGGGGTCGGCCTGGTGCTGGACGAGTTCGCGCTGATCCTCCACCTGGACGACGTCTACTGGAGCGAGGAGGGCCGCCAGAGCGTCGAGATGGTCGTCCTGACGGCGGCCCTGGTGGGCCTGCTGCTGCTCGGCTTCCTGCCCTTCGGCGTCAACGACCTCGACGAGGAGGAACTGCAGGACCGGGGGGCGGTCATGCTCAGCATGGGGACGAACTTCCTCATCGCCCTGGTCGCCCTCGCCAAGGGCAAGGCGCGCACGGCGATCTTCGGGGTGGTCATCCCGGTCATCGCCGTCGTCGGCGCGATCCGCCTGGCCCGCCCCACCTCCGCCTGGGCCCGCCGCTTCTACCGCCGCCGTCCGCGGGCCCGTGCCCGTTCCTGGAAGCGGGCGTACCGTCACGACCGCCGCTGGATCGGCCCCAGCCGACGCCTTCAGGACTGGCTCGGCGGCACCCCGGACGCCGCACCGGCACTGGAGTCCGCCGCCCGCCCCGCGCTCCCCGCCGGTCCGCCGCATTCCGCCGGTCCGCCGCGTCCGTCTGACTCGTCAGGTCCGTCTGATCCGTCACGTCCGTCGGATCCTTCCGGGCGCGCGGGCCCGCAGGAGCCGCCTGGCCCGGCCGAGCGGCCGGAGCGCCGCTGACGTGCGGCCACGGTCCCGCACACCAGCAGCACCGCCGCGATCGCCGCAAGATGCTCCTTGCCCGCGAGGTTCTCCTTCACCAGCACCTCGACGATCATCGCCACCACGACCGCGCCCGCCGTGACGTACGCCCGGTGCCGCCACCCGACGAACACCGCGAGTCCCACCACGGCCGCCGACGGTCCGGTGTCCACGACCCCTGCGTCCGACGCGGGCAGCCCCACGAAGAACACGTCCGGCCCGAGGGCGATGCCCACGCGCGCGTACAGCGTGCCGGCCAGCGTGGCGGCGTACGCGATCGCCAGCGTCCGCCACCGGCCCAGCGCGATCTCCGCGATCCCGAACACGATCAGGATCTGCGCCAGCGCACCCCACACGGGCAGATCCAGCGCCGGTACGAAGAGGGAGAGCGGCGTCCGCAGCAGCGCGAGCCCGAGCGGGTCCTCGGCCCGCACGGCACCGACGTTCTCGATGAACCGGTAGCCCCAGGGCTGCCGGTGCACCAGGTGCACGACCGTCGCGAGGCAGACGGCGGCGAGCGTCATGGGGACGGCCCGCAGGCGCCGGGCCGCCAGGGCCGGGCGCAGGACCCCGTACAGGGGCCCCCATTCGGCCCGGGCCAGGCGGGCGGCCCTGTTCAACGGTCCGTCCTCATGCGTGCGACCTCGTCCGTGCGACTGCGACAACCCGGCGGGCCGTGTCGCCCGCCGTGTTCGAAGACCGGCCGGGACGGTGCGAAGTTGGGCGGGGCCGGAGTGATCCCGGTCTCTCCGGCCCGCTCGACCCTTCGCGCGTGAGGGCTCAGGGGTGCGACCGGCCCCCGCTCACCCGCACCCGAAGAACCGACCCCCCGCGCCGAGGCTCAGGTCGCGTCGTACTCCACGGCCGGCTTCACCGATTCGGACTCGGCCGAGACCGGCTCCGCCGGGTCCGGTTCCCGCTCGGGCAGCTCCGCCGCCAACGCCGCCGCCGCCCGCACCAGCGGCAGCGCCAGCAGCGCCCCCGCCCCTTCCCCGACCTTCACGCCGTGGTCGAGCAGCGGCTCGATGGCCATCCGGTCCAGGGCCTTGGCCTGGGCGGGCTCCCCGCTGCTCTGCCCGGCCAGCCACCAGTCCGGCGCGCGGAAGGCCACCCGCTGGGCGACCAGCGCGCTCGCCGCCGACACCACACCGTCCAGGATCACCGGCATCTTCCGCACCGCGCTCTGCAGCAGGAACCCGGTCATCGCCGCCAGGTCCGCCCCGCCCACGGTGGCGAGCAGTTGCAGCTGGTCGCCGAGCACCGGCCGGGCCCGCCGCAGGGCGTCCCGGACCGCCGCGCACTTGCGCATCCACGCCAGGTCGTCGATCGCCCGGCCGCCCCGCCCGGTGACGACGGACGCGTCGGTCCCGCACAGCCCGGCCACGAGGACGGCCGCCGCCGTGGTCCCGCCGACGCTGACATCACCGAGGACGACGAGGTCGGTTCCGGAGTCCGCCTCCTCGTCCGCGAGGGCGACACCCACCCGGAACGCGGCCTCCGCCTCCTCGGCCGTCAGCGCGTCCTCGACATCGATCCGTCCGGACCCGCGCCGCACCCGATGCCGTACGACCTCCGCGGGCAGCGCCTCGGGATCGCAGTCCAGCGCGAGGTCCACCACGCGGACGGGTACGTCGAGCTGCCGGGCCAGCACCGCCACCGGGCTGCTCCCGTCGAGAACGGCCCGCACCAACTCCTCCGCGGTGCCCGCGGCCCGCGCGGAGACGCCGAGTCCGGCGACCCCGTGGTCGCCCGCGAACAGCAGCACACGGGCCCGGCCGATCGGCCGCACCGGTACGGCCGACTGCGCCGCCGCCAGCCACTCACCCAGTTCGTCGAGGCGGCCCAGCGCCCCGGGCGGCACGGTCTGCCGCTCCCGCCGCGCCTCGGCGTCGCGGCGCACCCCGCCGTCGGGGCGCTCGATCAGATCGGTGAAGTCGTCGAGATTAAGCGAGCTCATTCGCCGAACAGTACCGGCAGGGATCGAACACGACCGCGCCACACCGTGCCCCCGCGGCGTCCGTACGTCCCACCGCGCCACGGGCACGTCATTGCGCCCGGGATCCCCCTCGCGTACGTACCTTTTTGGGGCGAATGTCCGTACGTCGTCGCCCCTGTCGCGTACGGGATCCCGTCGTTCCCAGGAGCCGCCATGCCCCCCACCCCGCGGCCGGAGCCCGGCCGACCCGCCACGGGAGCCGACCCCTTCCACGAACCGCGCCGGGACGACTGCCCCTGGTGCGGCTCACGGCAGTTGCGCACCCGGGTGCGTGCGCCGGAGGGCAGGCGGCGCACGCCGGGCACGTTCGTGGTGGACGAGTGCCGGGACTGCGCGCACGCTTTCCAGAACCCCCGGCCCACCGCGGACGGCCTGCTGCTCGGAGAGCGCCGGCACCCCGCGGAGGACGACGATCGGGCCGAACGCGACGGGCACCGGCGCCGTGGACACCACTTGGGCGCCGCCCGCGCGCTGCCGGCGTACGCCGAACCGGAGAGCTGGCTGGACGTCGGCACCGGACACGGTCACTTCCCGCAGGCAGCGCGGGCCGTCCACCCGTACACCTCCTTCGACGGCCTCGACCCGACCCGGCGCGTCCAACGGGCCTGGGAGGAGGGGCGGGTGGAGGAGGCGTACCAGGGTCTGCTCACCGACCCGGAGATCACCGCACGGCTGCGCGCCCGCTACGACGTGGTCAGCATGCTCCACCACCTCGAACACACCGCCGACCCCCGCGAGGAACTCCGCGCCGCCCACGCCGTGCTGCGCCCCGGCGGCCATCTCCTCCTCGAAGTCCCGGCCCCCGTCCGCCCGTTCGGCACGCTACCGCTCGCCGACCGCCGCTACTGGAGGCCGCGCGACCGGCCCCGCCCCCTCCACCTGATGCCCCTGCGCAACCTGCTCACCGAACTGCGCGCCCTGGGCTACGAGATCCTCGCCGCCCGCTCCTGCGCCCCGTTCCCGCCCCGCGCCCACCGCGTCCTCGCGCGCCGCACAGCACCCCAAGCGCCCGCGTAGGCTCCCGCGCCTCTTTCCTCACCCCCGGAGGGACAGGGCCTGCCCCGCCACCACCAGCAGCACGTGCTCGCACTGCGCCCCGAAGGCCGCGTTGAGCCGTCCGAGTTCGTCGCGGAAGCGCCGGCCGGAGGCGGTGGCGGGGACGATGCCGGAACCGACCTCGTTGGAGACGGCGACCACCGTACGGCGCGTGTTCCGTACGGCGTCCGTCAGCTCGGTGACGCGCGCCCGAAGCGCGCGCTCCCCGCCGTCGGCCCACTCCGCGTCGCCCCACGCCCCCGCCTCGTCCATCGCGTCCGTCAGCCACAGCGAGAGACAGTCGATGAGCAGCGGCGCCCCGTCGTCGTCCCTCAGCAGCGGGACGAGGTCGCAGGTCTCGACCGTGCGCCAGGAACCGGGCCGCCGCTCCCGGTGGGCGGTGACCCGTGCGGCCCACTCCCCGTCGCCGCCCCGCGTCCCGCCGGTCGCCACGTAGAGCACGTCCGGGAACGCCTCCAGCCGCCGCTCGGCCTCCACCGACTTTCCCGACCGTGCCCCGCCGAGCACCAGCGTGCGGCGCGGTACGTCGGGCACGTCCTCGTAGACGCCCACCGTCAGCGTCGTCCCGTCCGGCACGGTGCGCGCGCCCGCCGCCGCGAGCCGGCGCGGCAACTCGCCGTCCGGCGGCACGTCGTGGTCGATGTGCACGGCCACGACATCGGTCGTCGGCCCGACGGCACCCGCCCTGCGCAGCCGTGCCAGCGCGTCCGGACGCCCCAGAACATCGGCGAGCACCATGTCGTAGGGCTCCGCCGCGTGCTCCTCCAGGCCGGCGGGCGCGCCCCTCGGCGGCAGATACAGCAGTCGCTGCCCGCCCGGCCCCGTCACCTCGTACCCCGTGCCCGGCGCGTCCAGGGACAGGGCCCGGACCCGGTGCCCGGTCAGCAGTGCCAGCTCCCGTCCGTCCGGCACCCGGCCCGGCTGCGGCAGCCCCGGCGGCACCTCCACGGGGGGTCCGTCGTGGGGATGGGAGAGCAGCACCTGCCGCACCGCGGTCAGGGAGTGCCCGGCGCGCGCGGCCGCGAGGGCGGCGCCCGGAGTGAGGTCGAGCAGCAGTGCGCCGTCCACGAGCAGCGCGGTCGCCCCGCGCGCGGCATCACCGAGCGCGGTCGCGCACGCCGCGCACGGGCAGTCGGGGCGGGGAAGCCCCGCGGGGGCGCCGGTGCCGAGCAAAGTCAGTTCCACGCCCCCGATTTTCGCGTGTCCCGATGAACACCCGCAGGTCTTGTGCGTCCGACTAGGCTCAGGGGAGGAACCGGATCTTGCTTGGCACCCTGTGTGCGGTGCCGGGCCGGTACTTACGGAGGCTCACATGGCGGCATGGACGTGGCGGTTCGAGAAGGCCGACGGGGCGGAGGTCCAGCCCGCGGTCCAGCCCGAGGAGTTCACGACCCAGGGGGACGCCGAGTCGTGGATCGGGGAACACTGGAAGGAACTCCTGGAGGGTGGCGCCGATCAGGTCCGTCTCTTCGAGGACACGACGGAGATCTACGGGCCGATGAGTCTGAACGCGCAGGACGCGTAGCGCTCCGCGGTGGGGCGGGGCTCCTGTCCGGGGCTCCGCCCCGATCCCCGTGGGAGGTTCGGGAGGACGGGGGTTCGTGGACCGACCACGCCCCTGCGGGCCCCAAAGCGGCAGGCTCATGCGGGCCTGAAAAGCAGGGGGCGCAGCCCCTGCTTTTCAGGGGCGCGGGGAACTGCGCGAGAAGTCCCACCGGGCCCGCGGCCGCCGACGAGACAGCCACCCCCCGAGCTCTCAGGCGCCCTCAGCCTCGCACCCCGCACAGGTGCAGCAACGCCGCCACCTGTCGATACGGATCCGTCCGCCCCGCCCGCTCCTCCGCCGCGAGCAGCACCTCCAGCTCCCCCTGACCGTCGGGGACCAGCGCGTCGTCCGCGGCCAGGTCCGTGAACACCCGCACCCCGTACCACGCGTGCAGCGGCGCCCCGATCCCCGCCAGCGCGTCCGTCAGCGTCGCCAGCCTGTCCGCCCGCACGTCCAGCCCGAGGCGGTTGCGGTACGCGGTGGTGTCGAAGGCGGCGAGTGCCCCGGCCCAGTCCCCGGCCAGCCCCGCCCGCATCGCGAGCGCGTCGCCGTTGCGGACGAGCAGCGACAGCAGCCCCCCGGGCGCCAGCATCCGTGCCAGCCCCGCCAGCAGCGCGTCCGGCTCCTCGACGTACATCAGCACCCCGTGGCAGAGCACCACGTCGAAACTGCCCGGCAGGAAGTGCACACCCGTGTCACGGCCGTCGCCCTCGACGATCCGCACCCGGCCCCGGATGCCCTCGGGCTCGGCGGCCAGTGCCTCCCGTGCGACGGCGATCAGCTTCGCCTCCCGCTCGATCCCGGTCACCGCGTGCCCGGCCCGGGCCAGCCGCAGCGCCTGTGTGCCCTGCCCCATGCCCACGTCGAGGACCCGGAGCCGCTGCCCGACCGGGAAGCGTCCGGCTATCTGTTCGTCGACCTGCCGGGAGACCAGCTCCTGGCGCACGACCTCACGCAGGGTGCCCAGCCGGTTCAGCCAGGCCTCGGCGGCACCGCCGGAGAAGGGGGTCGTGCTCAGGGCCGCTCTCCGCGCTTGACCTGCGGCTTCGGCAGCCGGAGGCGACGCATCTGGAGCGTGCGCATCAGGGCGTAGGCGACGGCGCCCTTCTTGTTCGCGTCGGGGAAGCGCTCGTTCAGCTGCTTCTTCAGACGGAAGGCGAGGCCGATGGAGTCGACCACGATCAGCACGATCACGAACAGCCACAGCAGCAGCGCGACGTTCTGCAGCGAAGCCACCCGCACCATGCTCAGTACGAGGATGAGCACCGCCAGCGGCAGGAAGAACTCCGCGATGTGGAAACGCGAGTCCACGTAGTCACGGGCGAACCTGCGCACCGGGCCCTTGTCCCGTGCGGGCAGGTAGCGCTCGTCGCCGGTGGCCAGCGCCTGGCGCTGCTTCTCCATGGCGGAGCGGCGCTCGTCGCGGGAGCGCTTGGCGGCCTCCTTGCGCGTCGTCGGCGTATTGGCGACGCTTCGACGCTGGCCTTGGGCCACACTCCGCTTGGGAGTGGGCCGGCCCTTGGGGGCCTGCGGGTGACGGGTCTGCTGGGAGTCGGTCACCGGCGCCTTGGCGGCGGCCGATTCCTTCTCGCTCTTGGCGCGGCTACGGAACACAAAACCCAAGGGTACGGGGTGCCGGGGCATGGACCCCAGCCGAGTGGGGAACGATCCGGCAACACCCGGCGTCCGTACTGGAGACAGAGGTGGGGCGAATGTGGCCGGGGGCGCCCGGGAACCGGAAAAGGGGGAGCATGGTGACGTCCGGTCCGTAGGAGGGCCGCGGTATTCCGTGGGATCGGTGCGTACGCGACCCCGGGGAACACCTACTCCCTACGCCGGAGCGCCGCCGTACACAGTCGTCCTTGGGGATGAGCGCATCGGTCCCCGAACAGTGCGGTAATAGAAGCAGGGCCCGTACTGTGGGTTCTGTCGCAGATCCTGTGAGCTGGAGTCCGTCAGAAGGGGGCGCGCGAAGCCCATGAGCGGTGTCATGAAGCGTATGGGGATGATCTTCCGCGCGAAGGCGAACAAGGCCCTTGACCGGGCCGAGGACCCGCGCGAGACCCTCGATTACTCGTACCAGAAGCAGCTGGAGCTGCTCCAGAAGGTGCGCCGCGGCGTGGCCGACGTGGCCACGTCCCGCAAGCGTCTGGAGCTCCAGCTCAACCAGCTCCAGTCCCAGTCCTCGAAGCTGGAGGACCAGGGCCGCAAGGCGCTCGCGCTCGGCCGCGAGGACCTGGCCCGTGAGGCGCTCTCGCGCCGCGCCGCGCTCCAGCAGCAGGTGACGGACCTGGAGACGCAGCACTCCACCCTCCAGGGCGAGGAGGAGAAGCTCACCCTCGCCGCGCAGCGCCTGCAGGCCAAGGTCGACGCCTTCCGCACGAAGAAGGAGACCATCAAGGCCACGTACACCGCCGCCCAGGCCCAGACCCGGATCGGTGAGGCGTTCTCCGGCATCTCCGAGGAGATGGGCGACGTCGGTCTCGCCATACAGCGTGCCGAGGACAAGACGGCGCAGCTCCAGGCCCGCGCCGGCGCCATCGACGAGCTGCTGGCCTCCGGCGCCCTCGACGACCCCTCCGGCATGCACAAGGACGACATCCAGGCCGAGCTGGACCGCCTCTCCGGCGGTACGGACGTCGAGCTGGAACTCCAGCGCATGAAGGCGGAACTGGCGGGCGGCCCGTCCGCGCAGCAGCAGGCCATCGAGGGCGGCACCGGCCAGTCGGCCCCGCAGCAGCAGTCCCAGCGGCAGGACACTCCGCGCTTCGACAAGTAGGTGTCACGCGTCCCGAGGAGGGCGACATGATCGTACGGATCATGGGGGAGGGGCAGGTGCGGCTGGACGACGCCCACTTCGCCGAGCTGAACAAGCTGGACGACGTCCTCCTGGCGGAGATGGAGGTCGGCGACGGCCCCGGCTTCCGCCACACCCTCCACGCCCTCCTGGACAAGGTCCGCGAACTGGGCACGCCGCTTTCCGACGACTCCCTCGAGCCGTCGGAGCTGATTCTCCCGGCCCCGGACGCGACCCTGGAGGAGGTCCGGGAGATGCTGAGCGACGACGGCCTGATCCCGGGGTGAACAGGGCGAGAAGCAGGGGCGCGGCCCCGCTTCTCCGGGGCGCGCGGAGCCGCGGGCAGCCCTGTCGAACCCGCACCCGTACGACACGCCCGGCCCGACCCCCGCGGCCATCCCCTCCACCGGTTCCGCCCTGGTCGGCCGACCCGTACCGTAAGCGGTCGTGAGCACCCTCCACCGAGCCAGGACCTGGCTCACGGCGCACCCCCTCGCGCTGGACGCCGCCCTCGCCCTGGGCGTCCTCGCCGCGATGGTGGCGGGCGCCTTCGTGGACCCCCACGCCGAGCACGGCGGCAGGTGGGGCGCCAGGAGCCCCGCCCCTCTCAGCATCGCGCTCATGGTGCCGGCCGCCGCCGTCCTGATCGCCCGCCGCCGCGCCCCCCTGGCCGTGCTGGCCGCCACCTCCGCCCTCACCCTCGCCGAACTGGTGACCGGCGACCCGCGCGCCCCCGTCGCGATGTCCGCCGTCATCGCCCTCTACACCGTCGCCTCCACCACCGACCGCCCCACCACCTGGCGCGTGGGCCTGCTGACGATGACCGTGCTGACGGGCACGGCCATGCTCGCCGGCCCGCTGCCCTGGTACGACCAGGAGAACATCGGCCTCTTCGCCTGGACCGGCATGGCCGCCGCTGCCGGAGACGCGGTGCGCAGCCGCCGCGACTTCGTGCACGCCATCCGGGAACGCGCCGAGCGGGCGGAGCGCACCCGCGAGGAGGAGGCCCGTCGCCGGGTCGCCGAGGAACGCCTGCGGATCGCCCGCGACCTGCACGACGTCGTCGCCCACCACATCGCCCTGGTCAACGTGCAGGCCGGGGTCGCCGCGCACGTCATGGACAAGCGGCCCGACCAGGCCAAGGAGGCCCTCGCGCACGTCCGCGAGGCCAGCCGCTCCGCACTGGGCGAACTCCGCGCCACGGTCGGCCTGCTCCGGCAGTCCGGCGACCCCGAGGCCCCCACCGAACCCGCCCCCGGCCTGGTGCGGCTCGACGAACTCGTCGGCACCTTCCGCAGCGCGGGCCTCACGGTCGAGGTGGTCCGTGCCGACGAGGGGGTGAGCCTCCCGGCGGCCGTCGACCTCGCGGCGTACCGCGTCATCCAGGAGGCGCTGACCAATGTGCACAAGCACGCGGGCGGGGCGGCGAAGGCCGAGGTCAGCGTCGTACGCGTCGGCCCGAACGTGGAGATCACGGTCCTCGACAACGGCACCGGACAGGCCGGGACGGCCGGCGAGGGCGGGACGGACGACGGCGGCGGACACGGACTCCTCGGCATGCGCGAGCGCGCCACCGCGCTGGGCGGCACCCTCACCACCGGTCCCCGCTACGGCGGCGGGTTCCGCGTCCATGCGATCCTGCCGCTCACGACCCGCACGACCGCCGCGCAGGCGGCACGACCGTGACCAGCGCCCCGGGGGACCCCGTATGACGATCCGTGTCCTGCTCGCCGACGACCAGGCCCTGCTGCGCAGCGCCTTCCGGGTGCTCGTCGACTCGGAGCCGGACATGGAGGTCGTGGGGGAGGCGTCGGACGGCGCGGAGGCGGTACGGCTCGCGAAGGAGGAGCGGGCCGACGTCGTGCTGATGGACATCCGGATGCCGGGCACCGACGGGCTGGCCGCCACCCGCCTGATCAGCGCCGATCCGACGCTCACCCGGGTCCGCGTCGTCATCCTCACCACCTTCGAGGTCGACGACTACGTCGTGCAGTCCCTGCGCGCCGGCGCGTCCGGCTTCCTCGGCAAGGGCGCCGAGCCGGAGGAACTGCTGAACGCGATCCGGGTCGCCGCCGCCGGCGACGCCCTGCTGTCGCCGACCGCGACCAAGGGCCTGATCGCCCGTTTCCTCGCCCAGCCGGACGACTCGGCCGACGGCGACCAGGGCGCCGCCCGCTCGGAGCGCCTCGCCACCCTGACCGGCCGCGAGCGCGAGGTGCTCGTCCAGGTCGCGGGTGGGCTCTCCAACGACGAGATCGCCGAGCGGCTGGAGGTCAGCCCGCTCACCGTGAAGACACACGTCAACCGGGGCATGGCCAAGCTCGGCGCCCGCGACCGGGCCCAGCTGGTGGTCTTCGCGTACGAGTCGGGCCTGGTACGACCGAAGGTGGACTGAGAGCCGCCGGGGACTACTCCACTCGGAGTATGCGCGGCATAAGGAAATGGCCCTGGGGAGCGAGGGAACGGGGGCTTCCGTGGCCGAGGGTATGGGGTGAGCGCTCACCATCGCTTCACACGAGCGACACATGGGGGATAGCAGCCGCATGTGGCACGGGCGTTCGTCCCCCGCTCACGCCACAGAAGAGAGACCCTGACCCATGTCCTGGCTGTCCCGGTTCAGCCTCGCACAACGGGCCCTCGTCGGTCTGATGTCGATCATCGCCCTCGTCTTCGGGGCGATCGCGATACCCCAGCTCAAGCAACAGCTGCTGCCCACCATCGAACTGCCCGTGGTGTCCGTCCTGGCGCCCTACCAGGGCGCGTCCCCGGACGTGGTCGAGAAGCAGGTCGTGGAGCCGATCGAGGACAGCCTCGAAGCCGTCGACGGCATCACGGGCGTCACCTCCACCGCCAGTGAGGGCAACGCCCTGATCATGGCGTCCTTCGACTACGGGCCCGGCAACGAGCAGCTCGTCGCCGACGTCCAGCAGGCCGTCAACCGGGTGCGGGCACAGCTCCCGGACGATGTGGACCCGCAGGTGATCGCGGGCTCCACGGACGACATGCCGACCGTCGTCCTCGCCGTCTCCTCCGACGAGGACCAGCAGGCCCTCGCCGACCGGCTCGACCGGACCGTCGTGCCCACGCTGAAGGACATCGACGGCGTCGGCCAGGTCACCGTCGACGGCGTGCGGGACCTCCAGGTCACGGTCACTCCCGACGAGGAGAAGCTGGCGAAGGCGGGCCTGACCACGATGGCCCTCTCACAGGCCCTCCAGGCCGGTGGTGTCACCGTTCCCGCGGGCTCCTTCGACGAGGACGGCGCCAACCGCACCGTCCAGGTCGGCGGCGGCTACACCTCGCTGGAGCAGATCGAGAACCTGAGGGTGCGCGCCGAGGGCGCCAAGAAGCCCGTACGCCTCGCCGACGTCGCGGCGGTCAAGGAGGAGCAGGCGAAGGCCGACTCCCTCACCCGTACGAACGGGGAGCCGAGCCTCGCGGTCATGGTCACCATGGACCGGAACGGCAGCGCGGTCGCCATCTCCGAGGCCGTCGAGGACAAGCTGTCCGACATGCGCCGGGACCTGGGCTCCGACGCCACCGTCACCGTGGTCAGCGACCAGGGCCCGGCGGTCTCCAAGTCCATCGACGGTCTCACCACCGAGGGCGCCCTCGGTCTCCTCTTCGCGGTCCTGGTCATCCTGGTCTTCCTGGCGTCGATCCGCTCGACCCTCGTCACGGCGGTCTCGATCCCGCTGTCGGTGGTCCTGGCGCTGATCGTCCTGTGGACCCGCGACCTCTCCCTCAACATGCTCACCCTCGGCGCGCTGACCATCGCCATCGGCCGGGTCGTCGACGACTCGATCGTGGTGCTGGAGAACATCAAGCGGCACCTCGGCTACGGCGAGGAGCGCGAGGAGGCCATCCTCAAGGCGGTCCGCGAGGTCGCCGGCGCGGTCACCTCCTCCACCCTGACCACCGTCGCGGTCTTCCTGCCGATCGGCCTCACCGGCGGCATGGTCGGCGAGCTGTTCGGCAGCTTCTCGTTGACCGTGACGGCGGCCCTGCTGGCCTCCCTCGTGGTCTCCCTGACCGTGGTCCCGGTGCTCTCGTACTGGTTCCTGCGCGCCCCGAAGGGCACGCCCGAGGACGCCGACGAGGCACGCCGCAAGGCCGAGGAGAAGGAGGCGAGGAGCCGCCTCCAGCGCTTCTACGTCCCCGTCCTGCGCTTCGCCACCCGCCGCCGGCTGACCAGTGTGGCCATCGCGGGCGTCGTGCTGATCGGCACGTTCGGCATGGCCCCGCTGCTGAAGACGAACTTCTTCGACCCGGGCGACCAGGAGGTCCTCAGCCTCAAGCAGGAGCTGAAGCCCGGCACCAGCCTCGCGGCGACCGACGAACAGACCAAGAAGGTCGAGAAGCTGCTCGCCGGCACCGAGGGCGTCAAGGACTACCAGGTCACCATCGGCTCCTCCGGCTTCATGGCCGCGTTCGGCGGTGGCACCGACACCAACCAGGCCTCGTACAGCGTCATGCTGGACGACTCGGCCACGGCCTCGGACGTCCAGGACACCATCGAGAAGGGCCTCGGCGGCCTCTCCGGGGTCGGTACGACGACCGTCGCCGTCGGCGACGCCTTCGGCAGCCAGGACCTGAGCGTGGTCGTCAAGGCCGCCGACGCCGGCGTCCTGCGCAAGGCCGCCGGGCAGGTCCGGGACGCCGTCTCGACGATGGACAACGTCACGGACGTCACCAGCGACCTCTCCCAGAGCGTGCCCCGGATCTCGGTGAAGGCCACCGACAGGGCGGCCGCGGCAGGCTTCGACGAGCAGACCCTCGGCGCGGCCGTCTCCCAGGCGGTGCGCGGCACGACGAGCGGCCGGGCCGTCCTCGACGACACCGAGCGGGACATCGTCATCAGGTCCGCGAAGCCCGCCGAGACCCTCCAGGAGCTGCGGGACCTGCGGCTGGGCGCGGTGAAGCTCGGCGACATCGCGGACGTCGCGCTGGTGGACGGCCCGGTCGCGATGACCCGGATCGACGGCCAGCGGGCCGCGACGATCACGGCGAAGCCCAAGGGCGACAACACCGGCGCGGTCAGCGCCGACCTCACCGCCAAGCTGAACGCGCTCAAGCTGCCCGAGGGTGCCACCGCCGCCATCGGCGGTGTCTCCGAGGACCAGGACGAGGCCTTCGCCTCCCTCGGCCTCGCGATGCTCGCGGCCATCGCGATCGTCTTCATGCTGCTGGTGGCGACCTTCCGGTCCCTGGTCCAGCCGCTGATCCTGCTGGTCTCCATCCCGTTCGCGGCCACCGGCGCCATCGGTCTGCTGATCGTCACCGGCACGCCCATGGGTGTCCCCGCGATGATCGGCATGCTGATGCTGATCGGCATCGTGGTGACCAACGCGATCGTGCTGATCGACCTGATCAACCAGTACCGCCGTCAGGGTTACGGCACCGTCGAGGCGGTCATCGAGGGCGGCCGCCACCGCCTCCGCCCGATCCTGATGACGGCACTGGCGACGATCTTCGCGCTGCTGCCCATGGCCCTCGGCATCACGGGTGAGGGCGGTTTCATCGCCCAGCCCCTGGCCGTGGTCGTCATCGGCGGTCTGATCACCTCGACGCTGCTGACGCTCCTGCTGGTCCCGACCCTCTACACGATGGTCGAGATCCGCAAGGAGCGCCGGGCGAAGAAGAAGGCCCTGAAGCGGGCCGGCACCCCGTCCGAGCCGGCCACGCCGGAGTCGGACGCTCAGTCGCCGGAGCCCGCGGGGGTCTGACGCGGGGCGGACACGGAACGACGAAAAGCCGGGGCGTCGCCCCGGCTTTTCGGCTTCTGCCGGTCAGGCCCCTACGGAAGCGCCAGCATCCGCTCCAGCGCCAGCTTGGCGAACGCCTCGGTCTCCTTGTCGACCTCGATGCGGTTGACGAGGGTGCCCTCGGCGAGGGACTCCAGGGTCCACACGAGGTGGGGGAGGTCGATGCGGTTCATGGTGGAGCAGAAGCAGACCGTGCGGTCCAGGAAGACGATCTCCTTGCCCTCCGGCGCGAAACGGTTCGCCAGCCGCCGGACGAGGTTCAGCTCGGTGCCTATGGCCCACTTGGAACCGGCCGGCGCGGCCTCCAGCGCCTTGATGATGTACTCGGTCGACCCGACGTAGTCCGCCGCCGCCACGACCTCGTGCTTGCACTCGGGGTGGACCAGCACGTTGACGCCCGGGATCCGCTCCCGTACGTCGTTCACGGACTGCAGGCTGAAGCGGCCGTGCACCGAGCAGTGCCCCCGCCACAGGATCATCTTCGCGGCCCGCAGCTGCTCGACGGTCAGGCCGCCGTTCGGCTTGTGCGGGTTGTAGAGGACGCAGTCGTCGAGCGACATGCCCATGTCCCGCACGGCGGTGTTGCGGCCCAGGTGCTGGTCCGGCAGGAACAGGACCTTCTCACCCTGCTCGAAGGCCCAGTCCAGGGCCCGCTTCGCGTTCGACGAGGTGCAGATCGTGCCGCCGTGCTTGCCGGTGAAGGCCTTGATGTCGGCGGAGGAGTTCATGTACGACACGGGCACGACCTGCTCGGCCACACCCGCCTCGGTCAGCACGTCCCAGCACTCGGCGACCTGCTCGGCGGTGGCCATGTCGGCCATGGAGCACCCGGCGGCCAGGTCCGGCAGGACGACCTTCTGGTCGTCGCCGGTGAGGATGTCCGCCGACTCGGCCATGAAGTGCACACCACAGAACACGATGTACTCGGCCTCGGGCCGGGCCGCCGCGTCCCGCGCGAGCTTGAAGGAGTCGCCGGTGACGTCCGCGAACTGGATGACCTCGTCGCGCTGGTAGTGGTGGCCCAGCACGAAGACCTTGTTCCCGAGCTTCTCCTTGGCCGCGCGGGCGCGCTCCACCAGGTCGGGGTCGGACGGGGAGGGGAGGTCGCCCGGGCACTCGACACCCCGCTCGCTCCGCGGGTCGGCCTCGCGGCCGAGCAGCAGCAGGGCGAGGGGCGTCGGCTGTACGTCGAGCTCCTGGGTCTGGGCGGTGGTCACGGCACGCACCCTTTCTGTTCTGCGGCTCGCCGCCCCGGGGGAGGGTCGGCGGGACTTCCGGGCGATCCTTTTCGTCGATTTGACGCTATCTATCATAACCGCTTCACGTCAGTTTGACGATGCCCATAGCGTCCATGTGACATGAATCCCGGCGGCCCGCGTCGCGACGCCCCGGCCTGGCCCGGGTGCGTGGCGTTGTCCACAGCCCCCGGCGACCCCGTGCCCCTGTCCCGGGCCATGTGCGAGCATGAAGACAGAAGCGTGGCGAATCCGCGCGACCCGGAATGAATCCGGGGCTCCGGCGGTTGCACCCGTCGGCAAGCAGTCTCCGTACAACCCGGGAGAGATGTAGATGTCCGTATCGGACGAGACCGGCACCGTCACCGACGGCATCATCGTGACCGACGCCGCCGCGGCCAAGGTCAAGGCCCTGCTCGACCAGGAAGGCCGTGACGACCTGGCGCTGCGCGTCGCCGTTCAGCCCGGCGGCTGCTCCGGCCTGCGGTACCAGCTCTTCTTCGACGAGCGCTCGCTCGACGGTGACGTCGTCAAGGACTTCGACGGTGTGAAGGTCATCACCGACCGCATGAGCGCCCCGTACCTGGGCGGCGCCACCATCGACTTCGTCGACACCATCGAGAAGCAGGGCTTCACCATCGACAACCCGAACGCGACGGGCTCCTGCGCCTGCGGCGACTCCTTCAGCTAGGGTCCCCGCCCGCGCGCGGCAGCACCACGCGTACGGTGACGATCAGGTACGACGAAGGCGGCGTCCCCTGCGGGGGGCGCCGCCTTCGTGCGTCCGCGGCGGCTCTCTGACACCGTCCGGTCCGGGGGCCTACCGGGGGCCTACCGGGGGCCGAGCGGCCCGGCCTCCGGGATCTCCTCGCCGTCCGATCCGACCACCCGCCGGCCGTCGAGCGGCTCGTCCAGCCGTACCGTCCGCTCGATCGCCTTGGCGATCAGGATGCAGGCCCTGCCCTCCTGAGGGGTGTCGGTCACGGTGACCGTCACCTCGTCCGACTCCTCGCGCACCGAGGCCGAGTAGTCGCTGCACACCCCTCCCCAGAAGGTCACGGTCAGCTCGTCCCCGTCGTCGTTCAGCGTGTAGCCCTGGAGCCGCACATCGCGCGAGGACGGACCGGTGGACGGCGGGTCACCCGGCTTGCCGGGCTTCTCGGTCGGTTCCGAGCGCGGCTCGGGAGCGGCCAGGTACGCGGGGTCGACGGCCGGATGGGTCACCGTGTAGGTGTCCCCGGCCCCGGCCGGCCGTACCTCGAACAGCCAGGACGGCACCAGCGCCGGGCGCCCGTCCACCTGGTGCGAGGCGAGCCCGAACACCGCCTTCTCGACGGGGACCCTCTCCGGCTCGGGCGCCGTGGTCACCCGCTCGCACGGTGTCCCGCCCGGCGTGACCGTCCCGCCCCCGACGGCGGCCTCGCTCTCCCCCTCCAGCGGGACGGGGCCGGTGCAGCCGCCGATGCCGCCACGCTCGGTGCCGACGCCCTGCCCGGAATCGTTCAGCAGCTTCAGCGCCCGGTCCGCGTCCACGACGGGATACGTGTCGCCCTTCACCGGCGACTTCAGGTTGCCGCTGCCGCCGAGCACCTGACCGTCGGCGCCGATCCGGATGCCGGTCGCCCAGCCGTACGTGGGCAGCCCGCCCACCTCGGGGTCGGCGTTCACCACCCGTACGGCGCCCATGAGCTGGGTGGCGTCGAGCTTGGCGTCGTCCTGGCCGACGGCCTTGAGGACGGGCATCGCGGCCTTCCTGGCCACCGCCTCGCTCACCGGGTCGCCGGCCCCGGCCGATCCGTCGGACGCGCAGACGTCGGCCTTCCGGCAGTTGTCGGTGCCCGGCGTGTGACGGTCGAACGTCCATGCCCCCGGTGCCTGCCGGCTCACCCGCAGCACCGGCTCCGAACCGTCCCCTGCCGTACCCACCCGCCAGGCCTCGCCCTCGGCGGTGGGTCTGCCCTCGACCCCGAGCGCCTCCGCGAGCCGCGCGACCTCCGCGGCCGTCACCGCGCCCTTCAGCGCGTACACCGCAGCCGAGCCGGGGCCCTCGGGCAGCTCGGCGCCCGCGCGATAGGTCACCCCGGCGGGGTTCGGTTCACCGGGCGCGATGCCGTTCGAACCGCCGCCGGTGTCGGTGTATCCGTCGAGCGCGAGGGGCGGGGGAGTGCCGTCACCGCCCGGAGTGCCGGAGCCCTTGCCGTCGCCCCCGGGCCCGTCCGAGGCGCCGGTGGCGAGGAGCGCCCCACCACCGCCGACCAGCAGCACCGCGGCGGCCACGGACGCGACGACCACCCGGGAGCGCCGGCGGCCCGGCCGGCCGGCACCGCCGCCGGTGACGACCTCGGCGTCGTCACCGCCGTCACGGTCGTCCACGTCACCCGCCGGAGCCGCAGCGTCGGCCGACACCGGAGAGGCACCCGCACCCGCAGCCCCTGCCGCGGGCTCACCGGCCTGGTCGGCCTGGTCGGCCTGGTCGGCCTGGTCCGTCTGGTCGGTCCGGCCGGCCTCATCGGCCTCGTCCGTCCCGGTGACGTCATCCGTCCCGTCCGTCCCGGTGCCGTCATCCCCGGCAGCCCCGATCTCCTCGGCGGTGTCGGGCTCGGGGCCCTCGTCCGGGTTCTCGGGGTTGTCGGGTCGCTCGGAGTTCACCGCATCGCTCCTTCGGCAGGTCGTACACCGCATCCCCTCTTCGGGGGACAGCGATGGGACGCGGTGGAGGAGCGGTCGGTTCCCTCAGTAGCCGTACTCCGGCATCGCGTCCACCAGTCGCGCGGACGTCGCCGGCACCGTGACCCCGTGAATGAGCGAAGGGGGGACGGGAGCCGTAATGACCTTCGCGGGGGCCGCCCAGTGCGGAGCCATCCGGGCACAGTCGCCGCGCAGCGCCGCGAGGCTGCCGCCGTCCGGGTCGAACGGGACGGAGCCGTGGATCTTGGTGTTCGTCATACGGGCACCGTACGCACCGCGAACCCTGCGAAGAAAGACCTACTATCGGGTAGTTTTGCCTGCTTCAGAGCGGGTGACCGACCCGGTAGCGTGAACTGTCAATCCCCCTCTCCCTTCGCAGGAGTGTGTCCTCGCCGTGCGTATCGCAGTCTCCGGCTCCATCGCCACCGACCATCTGATGACCTTCCCGGGCCGCTTCGCCGACCAACTCGTCGCGGACCAGCTGCACACGGTCTCCCTCTCCTTCCTCGTCGACCAGCTCGACGTGCGCCGGGGCGGTGTCGGCGCGAACATCGCGTTCGGCATGGGACAGCTCGGCACGCGTCCGATCCTGGTCGGCGCCGCGGGCTCCGACTTCGACGAGTACCGCGCGTGGCTCGACCGGCACGGGGTGGACACCGCCTCCGTACGCATCTCCGAGACGCTGCACACGGCCCGCTTCGTGTGCACCACGGACGCCGACCACAACCAGATCGGCTCCTTCTACACCGGCGCGATGAGCGAGGCCCGCCTCATCGAGCTGAAGACCGTCGCCGACCGCGTGGGCGGCCTCGACCTCGTCCTCATCGGTGCGGACGACCCGGAGGCGATGCTCCGGCACACCGAGGAGTGCCGCTCCCGGAACATCCCGTTCGCCGCGGACTTCTCCCAGCAGATCGCCCGCATGGGCGGCGAAGAGATCCGGATACTGCTGGACGGCGCCACGTACCTCTTCTCCAACGAGTACGAGAAGGGCCTCATCGAGTCCAAGACCGGCTGGTCGGACGCGGAGATCCTCGCCAGGGTCGGCCACCGGGTGACCACCCTCGGCGCGCGGGGCGTCCGCATCGAGCGCGCCGGTCACGACCCGATCGAGGTCGGCTGCGCGGAGGAGGAGCGCAAGGCCGACCCCACGGGCGTCGGCGACGCGTTCCGCGCGGGTTTCCTCTCCGGCCTGGCCTGGGGGGTCTCGCTGGAGCGGGCGGCACAGGTCGGCTGCATGCTCGCCACCCTCGTGATCGAGACGGTGGGAACGCAGGAGTACGCGCTGCGCCGGGGCCACTTCATGGACCGGTTCGAGAAGGCGTACGGGGACGAGGCCGCGGCCGAGGTCAAGAAGCACCTGAACTAGATCGGCCCGGGCGGCCCGTGCCCCTGGCTTCCGAGGGGCACGGGCCGGCCGCTAGCTCACCCGGCGCACCACATACGCCGAACCCCGCTCCGTCGGCTCCTCTCCCACGTACTCCTGGCCCCGCATCTCGCACCACGCCGGGATGTCCAGCCGGGCCGCCTCGTCGTCGGAGAGGACACGGACGGTGCCGCCGACCGGGACGTCCCCGATCACCTTGGCCAGCTCGATGACGGGGATCGGGCACCGCTTGCCGAGGGCGTCCACCACCAGGACGTCCTCGTGCACCACGGTCGCGGGGGCCGGCGCCCCCAGCTTCTCCCGGACCGTCGCGACGGCCCCCGGCAGCACCGCCAGGAACCGCTCGACGTCCTCGGCCGCCGCCCCCGCCGGCAGTGACACCCGCACGTTCCCCTCGCTCAGCACCCCCATGGCCCGCAGCACATGGCTGGGTGTCAGCGTGCTGCTCGTGCAGGAGGACCCCGAGGAGACGGAGAAACCCTCTCGGTCCAGCTCGTGGAGCAGTGTCTCCCCGTCGACATAGAGACAGGAGAAGGTGACCACCCCGGGCAGTCGGCGCTCCGGGTCGCCCACCACCTCCACATCGGGCACCAGCGACGGCACCCGCGCCCTGATCCGCTCCGTCAACTCCCGCAGCCGTACCGCCTCCGCGTCCGCCTCAGCCCGGACGGCCCGCAGCGAGGCGGCGGCCGCCACGACCGCCGGGATGTTCTCGAAGCCGGGGGCCCGCCCCGACTCCCGCTCGTCGGCGGGCCCTTGCGCCGCGAACCGCACCCCTTTGCGGACCACGAGGAGGCCGACCCCGGACGGGCCGCCCCATTTGTGCGCACTGGCCGTCAGCGCCGACCAGTCGCCGTCCACCCGCCCCCACCCGAGCGACTGCGCCGCGTCCACCAGCAGCGGCACGCCCGCCGCCCGGCACACCGCCGCCACCTCGGCCACCGGCTGCTCGGTCCCCACCTCGTGGTTGGCCGACTGCAGACACGCCAGCGCCGTGTCGGGGCGCAGGGCCTCGGCGTAGGAGGCGACGGCGACCGAACCCGTGCGGGCCACCGCCACCCGGGTGACCGTTCCGCCGTCTGCCTCGTGCGCCTGGGCCGCGTGCAGCACCGAAGAGTGTTCGACGGACGACACGATCAGGTGGCGCCCCACCCGCCGCCGCCCGGCCAGCACCCCGGTGATCCCCGTGTGCACCGCCCGGGTCCCCGACGAGGTGAAGACCAGCTCGTCGGGGCGGCACCCCACGGCCTCGGCGGCGGCCTCCCGGGCGGCGTCGAGCAACAGCCGGGCCCGCCGCCCCTCCCGGTACAGCCGCGCCGGATCGGCCCACCCCTCGTCCAGCGAAGCCACCAGCGCCTGCCGGGCGACGGGATGAAGGGGAGCGGAGGAAGCAGAGTCGAAGTAGCCCACGGCCCCACGCTATAAGCAGGGCAGCGGACAACGCCCCGCAAGGGCGCGGGGAACTGCGCGAACGACCACAACGCACCCGCACCCGCCAAATCACCCGAACTACCGAGCTATGAGGCGCACCTGCCCGGCCCGACTAAGCGCTACAAGTGACCCCCGGCGAGTTGGCACCCCCTCCCCGCGCAGCCCCAAAACGCGTCCAGTAGGGTTTGGTCCGCATAAACATCCAAACCCCTGCCCGTCGCAGGGCGGCGACCGACCAGCGAGAAGGCCGCAGCCACACCGCGCGGGCGAGACTCTCGGGAAGGCGCTACGTGAGTCCCAACGGCTCCGACCGCTCGCCGCGGCGCCCGATGCGGCGGAAGCTGCTGCAGGCAATGACCGCAGGCCTGGTCCTTGCGACCGCCACCGGTTGCACATGGGAGGACTTCCCCCGCCTGGGTATGCCCACCCCGACCACGGAAGAGGCTCCGCGGATCCTCTCCCTGTGGCAGGGGTCGTGGGCGGCCGCGCTCGCCACGGGCGTGCTGGTGTGGGGCCTGATCCTGTGGAGTGCTTTCTTCCACCGGCGCAGCCGCACCAAGGTCGAAGTTCCCCCACAGACCCGGTACAACATGCCCATCGAGGCGCTGTACACGGTCGTTCCGCTGATCATCGTCTCGGTGCTGTTCTACTTCACCGCCCGTGACGAGTCGAAGCTGCTCGACATGTCCAAGAAGCCCGACCTCACGGTCAACGTGGTGGGCTTCCAGTGGAGCTGGTGCTTCAACTACATCGAGAACGTCGACGGCTCCACCGGCGACGCGGCCACCGACAAGAACCTGGCCGCGATCCCGAACCGGTACAAGGAGGACTTCCCGGCGAACGCCGGCGGCGTCTACACCTGCGGCACTCCCGGCGACAAGAACCCGCAGACCGGCAACCCGGGCCCGACCCTGTGGCTCCCGGAGGGCAAGACGGTCCGCTTCGTCCTGACCTCGCGTGACGTCATCCACTCCTTCTGGGTGGTGCCGTTCCTCATGAAGCAGGACGTGATCCCGGGCCACACCAACGCCTTCCAGGTGACCCCCAACCAGGAGGGCACCTTCCTGGGCAAGTGCGCCGAACTCTGCGGCGTGGACCACTCGCGGATGCTCTTCAACGTGAAGGTCGTCTCCCAGGAGCGCTACGAGGAACACCTCAAGTCGCTCGTGGAGAAGGGGCAGACCGGTTACGTCCCGGCCGGCATCGAGCAGACGAAGCACGAGAAGAACCGGGAGACGAACGTACTGTGAGCATCCTCAACGAACCTCAGGGTGCCGAGACAGCGGGTTCCCACTACGAGGACGAGCTGCCGGTGCGCCGCCAGCGGCGCGGCGAGGTCATCGTCAAGTGGCTGACGACCACCGACCACAAGACGATCGGCACGCTGTACCTGGTCACGTCGTTCGCGTTCTTCTGCATCGGCGGCGTCATGGCGCTCTTCATGCGCGCCGAGCTCGCCCGCCCGGGCACGCAGATCATGTCGAACGAGCAGTTCAACCAGGCGTTCACGATGCACGGCACGATCATGCTGCTGATGTTCGCGACGCCGCTGTTCGCCGGGTTCGCCAACTGGATCATGCCGCTGCAGATCGGCGCGCCCGACGTGGCGTTCCCGCGGCTGAACATGTTCGCGTACTGGCTGTACCTCTTCGGCTCGCTCATCGCGGTCGGTGGCTTCCTCACCCCGCAGGGCGCGGCCGACTTCGGCTGGTTCGCCTACAGCCCCCTGTCGGACGCGGTCCGCAGCCCGGGTATCGGCGCCGACATGTGGATCATGGGTCTGGCCTTCTCCGGCTTCGGCACGATTCTCGGTTCGGTCAACTTCATCACCACGATCATCTGCATGCGCGCGCCCGGCATGACCATGTTCCGCATGCCGATCTTCGTGTGGAACGTGCTGCTGACCGGTGTCCTGGTCCTGCTCGCCTTCCCGGTCCTCGCGGCCGCGCTGTTCGCCCTGGAGGCGGACCGCAAGTTCGGCGCGCAGGTCTTCGACGCGGCCAACGGCGGCGCCCTGCTGTGGCAGCACCTCTTCTGGTTCTTCGGCCATCCAGAGGTGTACATCATCGCCCTGCCGTTCTTCGGCATCATCTCCGAGGTCATCCCGGTCTTCTCCCGTAAGCCGATGTTCGGCTACATGGGCCTGATCGGGGCGACCATCGCGATCGCCGGCCTCTCCGTCACGGTGTGGGCGCACCACATGTACGTCACCGGTGGCGTACTCCTGCCGTTCTTCTCCTTCATGACGTTCCTCATCGCCGTCCCCACAGGCGTGAAGTTCTTCAACTGGATCGGAACGATGTGGAAGGGTTCGTTGTCCTTCGAGACACCGATGCTCTGGGCCACCGGCTTCCTGATCACCTTCACCTTCGGTGGTCTGACCGGTGTCATCCTGGCCTCGCCGCCGATGGACTTCCACGTCTCGGACTCGTACTTCGTGGTGGCGCACTTCCACTACGTGGTGTTCGGCACGGTCGTCTTCGCGATGTTCTCCGGCTTCCACTTCTGGTGGCCGAAGATGACGGGCAAGATGCTCGACGAGCGCCTGGGCAAGATCACCTTCTGGACGCTGTTCATCGGCTTCCACGGCACGTTCCTCGTCCAGCACTGGCTGGGCGCGGAGGGCATGCCGCGTCGTTACGCGGACTACCTCGCGGCCGACGGGTTCACCGCGCTGAACACGATCTCCACGATCGCCTCGTTCGTCCTCGGTCTGTCGATCCTGCCGTTCCTCTACAACGTGTGGAAGACGGCCAAGTACGGCAAGAAGATCGAGGTCGACGACCCGTGGGGTTACGGCCGTTCGCTGGAGTGGGCGACCTCCTGCCCGCCGCCCCGGCACAACTTCCTCACCCTGCCGCGGATCCGCAGTGAATCCCCGGCGTTCGACCTGCACCACCCGGAGATCGCCGCGCTCGAACAGCTCGCGCACGGCGGCCCGGCGGCAGGCGAGCTCGCTGCCAGCGGCAAGGAGGCCGGCAAGTGAAGGTCCAAGGCAAGATGTTCATCTGGCTGAGCGTCTTCGTCCTCGCCATGGCGATCGTCTATGGCGTGTGGTCGAAGGAGCCGGCCGGAACCACGGCGCTGTTCCTGGCCTTCGGCCTGTGCATCATGGTCGGCTACTACCTGGCCTTCACGGCCCGGCGGGTCGACGTGGGCGCGCAGGACGACAAGGAGGCCGACGTCGCGGACGACGCCGGTGAGATCGGGTTCTTCAGCCCGCACAGCTGGCAGCCCCTCGCCCTCGGCATCGGTGGCGCGCTCGCCTTCATGGGCGTCGTCTTCGGCTGGTGGCTGCTGTACTTCTCCACGCCGATCATCCTGATCGGTCTCTGGGGCTGGGTCTTCGAGTACTACCGCGGCGAGAACCAGAACCAGTGACACCGCGCCCGTAACACGCGCAGAGCGGACGGAAGCCCGGACACTCCGACAGGAGGTCCGGGCTTCCCCCTTTTGCCACGCCGTACGTAGCTCGGTCGGGTCACCCGGCGCGCCACGCTTGACGGGCGTTCCTACGGTGAACTCATGAGCACATCACCCCGTAACCGCACGGTCGCCGGCTGCACCCTGTTGGTGGTCTCCCTGGGAGCGGGCGTCACCGCCTGCGGTTCCGGTGGCCACCCGCTCTCGGGCACGCCCTACGACGCGGCCGACCAGGTCTCCTTCAACACCCCGACCGGCCAGGGCGAGAAGGCCGACCCCGACAGGCCGCTGGAGATATCCGCGCAGGACGGTGGCCGCATCACCGACGTCACCGCCGTGGACGCCGCAGGACGCTATGTGGCGGGCGAACTCTCCGACGACGGAGGCCGCTGGCACTCCACCTCACCGCTCGCCGCCAACGCCCGCTACACGGTCCGGGTGAGCACCGAGGACGAGGACGGCGCCCCCGGCCGCGAGACCGTCGCCTTCGCCACCGGCCGCCCCCTGACCAAGAAGCGCCTGAACGTCACCTTCGGGCCCGAGGAGGGCCGGTACGGCGTGGGCCAGCCCGTCACCGCCGAACTGAGCCGGCCGGTGAAGGACAGGGCCGCCAGGGCCGTCGTCGAACGCGCCCTGAAGGTGGACTCCACCCCCGCGGCGGAAGGCGCCTGGCACTGGGTGGACGACAAGAAGCTCCACTTCCGCCCCAAGGAGTACTGGCCCGCCGAGGCCACCATCCGGGTGCACAGCAACCTGGAGGGCCTCAAGATCGGCGACCGGCTCTGGGGCGGGAAGGCCGACCCCATCGAGCTGACCACCGGCGCCAAGATAGTCGCCGTCACGGACGCCGCCTCGCACCAGATGACCGTCTACAAGAACGACGAGGTCATCAAGCAGATACCGGTCACCACCGGCATGCCCGGCTACGACACCCGCAACGGCGTCAAGGTCGTCCTGGCCAAGGAAGGTACCGTTCGCATGACCAGCGCCAGCATAGGTGCGTCGGACTTCTACGACCTGACCGTGCACCACTCCGTCAGGGTCACCAACAGCGGCGAGTACGTCCACGCCGCCCCCTGGTCGACCGGCTCCCAGGGGTACGCCAACGTCAGCCACGGCTGCACCGGCATGAGCATGGGCAACGCCCAGTGGTTCTACGACACCATCAACGAGGGCGACATCGTCGAGGTCGTCAACTCGGCCGGCGACAGCATGGCCCCCTTCGGCAACGGCTACGGCGACTGGAACCTCGACTGGAAGAACTGGCGCGAGGGCAGCGCCCTGGTCGGCGGCACCGAGGAGGTGCCCGCCCCCCAGGTGCAGGCCCGCCTGAGACCGGAGTCGGTGTAGCGGCGGGCCCGGTCCCCGTAGCCGGTCAGGCGCTCAGTGCCCGCTTCCCGCGGAGCAGCGACGCCAGCGCCGACGCGAACTCCACCGGCTCCACCGGCAGCGTCACCGCCGCGTCCGCCCTGCTCCACGTCGCCAGCCACGCGTCCTGCGGCCGTCCGATCAGCACCAGCGAGGGCGGGCACTCGAAGATCTCGTCCTTGATCTGCCGACACACGCCCATGCCTCCCATGGGCACGGCCTCGCCGTCCAGGACGCAGACGTCGATCCCGCCCCTGTCCAGCTCCTTGATCACGGCGGCGGGTGTCGCGCACTCGACGAACTCCACGGCCGGCACGTCCGGGGCGGGGCGGCGACCGGTCGCGAGCCGCACCTGCTCCCGGGTGTTGGAGTCGTCGCTGTAGACCAGCACCGTGGCGGTCGGCTGCATTGTTCCTCCGTGACGTCAGCGTCTTTAAGGACAGGCCCGATGCGCGGATGCTACTCCCTCGAACACCACGTCAGCACCGGTACGGAAGGGAGCAACACTCCGAACGGCACCCCCCGGGGTGAGGGCGGGATAAGCGACCGACATAATGTCGGTCGTGGCGACAGCAACGACAGTAGAAACCGGGCACGCGCACCCGTCGGTCAACCGGCCGAACCTCACCAGCGTCGGAACCATCATCTGGTTGAGTTCCGAGTTGATGTTCTTCGCGGCCCTCTTCGCGATGTACTTCACCCTGCGATCGGTGACCGGTCCGGAGTTCTGGCACGAGAAGGCCAGCACCCTGAACTTCCCGTTCTCGGCGACCAACACCACGATCCTGGTGCTCTCCTCCCTCACCTGCCAGCTCGGTGTGTTCGCCGCCGAGCGCGGGGACGTGAAGAAGCTCCGGATGTGGTTCATCGTCACGTTCGTGATGGGTGCGATCTTCATCGGCGGTCAGGTGTTCGAGTACACCGAGCTGGTCAAGCACGAGGGCCTGTCGCTCTCGTCCGACCCGTACGGCTCGGTGTTCTACCTGACCACCGGCTTCCACGGCCTGCACGTGACGGGCGGTCTCATCGCCTTCCTGCTGGTCCTCGGACGCACCTACGCGGCGAAGAGGTTCACCCACGAGCAGGCGACCGCGGCCATCGTCGTGTCCTACTACTGGCACTTCGTCGATGTCGTCTGGATCGGCCTGTTCGCCACGATCTACATGATCAAGTAGACCGGGCGGCCGGGCCGGGCGGACCGTACGCCTGCCTCGAACCGAGAACGACCCTTCCAGAAGCACCGACGCAGAAGATCCTGACACCGGGGTAATCCGTGAAAAAGCTCTCCGCACGACGACGCCATCCGCTGGCGGCGGTCGTCGTCCTATTCATCGCGTTGGCGGCCTGCGCGGGGCTGTACACCGCCTTCGCCCCCGCGGACAAGGCGCAGGCCGATGAAACCGCCCAGACCCTCACCATCGAGGAGGGCAAGAAGCTCTACGCCGTAGGCTGCGCCAGCTGCCACGGCACCGGCGGTCAGGGCACCTCCGACGGTCCCTCCCTGGTGGGTGTGGGCGCGGCGGCCGTCGACTTCCAGGTCGGCACCGGCCGGATGCCGGCCCAGCAGCCGGGCGCGCAGGTCCCGAAGAAGCCGGTCGTCTACTCGCAGGCCGAGATCGACCAGCTCGCGGCGTACATCGCCTCGCTGGGCGCCGGTCCGGAGATCCCGACCGAGAACGAGTACGACCCCGAGGGCGCGGACATCGCCGAGGGTGGCGAGCTGTTCCGTACCAACTGTGCTCAGTGCCACAACTTCACCGGCAAGGGCGGTGCGCTGTCCGAGGGCAAGTACGCGCCGAGCCTTGAAGGTGTCTCCGACAAGCACATCTACGAGGCCATGCAGACCGGCCCGCAGAACATGCCGTCCTTCCCCGACAGCACGCTGACGGAGGAGAACAAGAAGGACATCATCGCGTACCTCGACGCGGTCAACAGCGACGAAACCGTGGAGCCCGGTGGCCTCAGCCTCGGCGGGCTCGGCCCGGTCAGCGAAGGCCTCTTCGGCTGGGTGTTCGGGCTCGGCGCGCTGATCGCCGTCGCCGTCTGGGTCGCCGCGCGGACCGCAAAGGCCAAGAAGTCATGAGTAGCCAAGAGATTCCAGAAGAGAACCTGCCCATCGAGCAGGACGCGCACGGCGCGGTGCAGGTCGCGGACGAGGAGAACCCCTTCGCGGACCCCGGCCTCCCGCCCCACGAGCACCGTGTCCAGGACATCGACGAGCGGGCCGCGAAGCGGTCCGAGCGCACGGTCGCCCTGCTGTTCACGGTGTCGATGCTGGCCACCGTCGCCTTCATCGCCTCGTACCTGGTGATCGACGTCGACAAGGCGATCTACGTCTGGCCGATCGGTCACATCAGTGCGCTGAACTTCGCGCTGGGTATGACGCTGGGCGTGTCGCTGTTCTGCATCGGCGCCGGCGCGGTCCACTGGGCCCGCACGCTGATGTCGGACGTGGAGGTCGCCGACGAGCGTCACCCGATCGAGGCCCCGCCCGAGGTCAAGGCCAAGGTCCTGGCCGACTTCAAGGCCGGTGCCGAGGAGTCGGTGATCGGCCGTCGCAAGCTGATCCGCACCACGATGTTCGGCGCACTGGCCCTGTTCCCGCTGTCCGGTGTCTTCCTGCTCGGCGACCTCGGTCCCGCGCCCGGCACCAAGCTGCGGCACACCACCTGGGCCAAGGGCAAGAAGCTCGTCAACATGAACACCATGGAGCCGCTGCGTCCCTCGGACGTCGCGGTCGGGTCGCTGACCTTCGCCATGCCGGACGGCCTGGACGAGCACGACCACGACTTCCAGAAGAACATCGCCAAGGACGCCCTGATGATCATCCGGATCCAGCCGGGTGACATCAAGGACAAGCGCGAGCTGGAGTGGTCGCACGAGGGCATCGTCGCGTACTCGAAGATCTGCACCCACGTCGGTTGCCCGATCTCCCTGTACGAGCAGCAGACGCACCACGCGCTCTGTCCCTGCCACCAGTCCACCTTCGACCTCGCCGACGGCGGCCGGGTCATCTTCGGCCCCGCGGGTCACGCCCTGCCGCAGCTGAGGATCACCGTCGGTGAAGACGGCTACCTCGAAGCGGTCAGCGACTTCGAAGAGCCCGTCGGTCCTTCCTTCTGGGAGCGCGGATGAGCACTACGACCACCACCGACGCGCGCGACAAGCGCGGGAAGGCACCGGCCGGCGAGCGCGTCGCCGACTGGGCCGACGGCCGGCTCGGGATCTACTCCCTGGCCAAGGCCAACATGCGCAAGATCTTCCCCGACCACTGGTCGTTCATGCTGGGCGAGATCTGCCTCTACAGCTTCATCATCATCATCCTCACGGGTGTGTACCTGACGCTGTTCTTCCACCCGTCGATGAACGAGGTGGAGTACCACGGCCCGTACGTCCCGCTGCAGGGTCAGCTGATGTCCGAGGCGTTCAACTCGACCATGCACATCTCCTTCGAGGTGCGCGGTGGTCTGCTGATCCGGCAGATCCACCACTGGGCGGCGCTGATCTTCCTCGCGGGCATGTTCGTGCACATGATGCGCGTGTTCTTCACGGGCGCGTTCCGCAAGCCGCGTGAGGTCAACTGGCTGTTCGGCTTCCTGCTGTTCGTCCTCGGCATGTTCACCGGCTTCACCGGTTACTCGCTCCCGGACGACCTGCTCTCCGGCACCGGTGTCCGCTTCATGGAGGGCGCGGTCCTGTCCGTGCCGATCGTCGGCACGTACCTGTCGTTCTTCCTCTTCGGCGGGGAGTTCCCGGGCGGCGACTTCGTGGCCCGCTTCTACTCGGTCCACATCCTGCTGCTGCCGGGCATCATGCTCGGCCTGCTGGTGGCGCACCTGATCCTGGTCTTCTACCACAAGCACACGCAGTTCGCGGGCCCCGGAAAGACGAACAACAACGTCGTCGGCATGCCGCTGCTGCCGGTCTACATGGCCAAGGCCGGGGGCTTCTTCTTCCTGGTCTTCGGTGTCATCGCGGTCATCTCGGCGATCGCCACGATCAACCCGATCTGGAGCATCGGTCCGTACCGTCCGGACCAGGTGTCCACCGGCGCCCAGCCCGACTGGTACATGGGCTTCTCCGAGGGCCTGATCCGGGTCATGCCGGGCTGGGAGATCAACTTCTGGGGTCACACGCTCGTCCTGGGCGTGTTCATCCCGCTGGTGATCTTCCCGCTGGTCCTGGTCGCGATCGCGGTCTACCCGTTCATCGAGTCCTGGGTCACCGGCGACAAGCGCGAGCACCACATCCTGGACCGCCCGCGCAACGCTCCGACCCGTACGGCCTTCGGCGTCGCGTGGATCACCTGGTACATGGTCCTGCTGATCGGTGGTGGAAACGACCTCTGGGCGACCCACTTCCACCTGTCGATCAACGCGATCACCTGGTTCGTGCGGATCGCGTTCTTCGTGGCCCCGGTCGTCGCGTTCATCATCACCAAGCGCATCTGCCTCGGCCTGCAGCGCCGGGACAAGGACAAGATCCTGCACGGTCGCGAGACCGGCATCATCAAGCGCCTGCCGCACGGTGAGTTCATCGAGGTCCACGAGCCGCTCAGCCAGGAGCAGCTGCACACGCTCACGGCGCACGAGCAGTACGCGCCGGCCGAGATCGGTGCCGCGGTCGACGAGAACGGTGTCGCCCGCAAGGTGTCGCGCCTGGAGAAGGTCCGCGTCAAGCTGAGCAAGGGCTACTACGGCGAGGACAACCAGATCGCCAAGCCCACCGTCGAGGAGTACAAGGAGATCACGAGCGGCCACGGCCACCACTGATCGTCCCGCTTCGCCACACCACGGTCGAAGGGCCCCCGTCCGATCTTCGGACGGGGGCCCTTCGCCGTGCCCGGGGCTGGATAGGGTGGGGTTCACCTTCTTCCACGTCTCGTCTACGACACCCAGGAGCGGCTATGAGCGCTGTGACCCCCGCTGGAGGCGACACCGCGGCGGGCCGTTCCTGGCCGGCGGTCCTGAACGCGCTGCTGTCCGGACACGACCAGGACGCCGGTGCCACCTTCTGGGCGATGGACCAGATCATGCGCGGTGAGGCGACGGACGCGCAGATCGCCGGGTTCGTGGTGGCGCTGCGGGCCAAGGGGGAGACCGTCGACGAGATCACCGGTCTCGTCGACGCGCTGTACGAGCACGCCAATCTGATCGAGGTGGCCGGGCGGACCGTCGACATCGTCGGTACGGGCGGGGACGGCGCCAAGACGGTCAACATCTCCACGATGTCCTCGATCGTCGTCGCCGGCACGGGCGCGAAGGTCGTCAAGCACGGCAACCGGGCCGCGTCCTCGGCGTCCGGGGCGTCCGACGTCCTGGAGAAGCTGGGCGTCAATCTGGAGCTGACGCCGAAGCGGGTGGCCGAGGTCGCCGAGGAGGCCGGGATCACCTTCTGCTTCGCGGTGAAGTTCCATCCCGCGCTGCGTCACGTGGCCGCCGCGCGCGGGCAGTTGGGCATCCGCACGGTCTTCAACGCGCTGGGGCCGCTGGCGAACCCGGCGAAGGTACGGGCCCAGGCGGTCGGGGTCGCCGACCCCCGGATGGCGCCCATCATGGCCGGTGTCTTCGCCGGACGCGGCAACTCCTCGCTGGTCTTCCGCGGCGATGACGGACTCGACGAGCTGACGACCACGGCGACCTCACGGGTGTGGGTCGTCCGGGACGGCAAGGTCACCGAGGAGTCGTTCGACCCGCGCGACGTCGGGCTGGAGCTGGTGCCGGTGGAGGCGCTGCGGGGGGCCGACGCCTCGTACAACGCGGATGTCGCGCGGCGGCTGCTGGGCGGGGAGACCGGGCCCGTGCGGGACGCGGTGCTGTTGAACTCGGCGGCCGCGCTGGTGGCGTTGGAGCCGACGTCGGCCTCGCTGGCGGAGCAGTTGCGGGGCGGGATGGCCAAGGCCGCGGAGTCGATCGACTCCGGTGCGGCGCGGGGAGTTCTCGAGCGGTGGGTCGCGGCCACGAACAGGTAGTCGGACGGGTGCGGGTGGGTGGGGGCTTCTCGCGCCGTTCCTGTCTCTTATAAAAA
>NZ_JBHVDD010000092.1:0-38553 GCF_042802995.1 Streptomyces sp. NPDC057438 | reverse complement strand
ACGCGCCGCCCGGCCCGGGTGGTCCGCGGGCCGGACGTCGATGTCACCCTCCGCCGGGTACCGGGACAGCGCCGTCCGAGCGCCGGACGAGCTTCGCGAGCAGCCCGTGGCGAGGTGCCAGGCACCAGGTGAGGGCGAACAGGGCAGTGAGGACGACGACCACGGAGCCGCCCGCGGCCAGGTCGTAGGTGTAGGAGACGTACAGGCCCGCCACGCTGCCCGCGCAGCCGATGAGCGAGGCCAGCAGGGTCATGGCCCACAGCCGCTCGGTGAGCATGCGGGCGGTGGCGGCGGGGGTGATGAGCAGGGCGAGGACGAGGATGTTGCCGACTGCCTCCAGGGACATCACGATCGTCGTGGTGACGAGGACATACAGGATCAAGTCGAGGCGGAACGCCGGCAGGCCCGCGGCGCGTGCCGTCTCCCGGTCCAAACTGACGGCGACCAGCTCCTTGCCGATCGCCAGGACGACGAGGACCAGGACGGCCCCGATACCGGCCACGGTCCATACGTCCGCCGCGCTCACCGCCAGCACCTGCCCGAACAGGAACGACGACAGGTCCGTCGTCCAGCTGTCGCGCGTGGACACCAGCACGATGCCGAGCCCGAAGGCGAAGGCGAAGAACACGCCGATGACCGTGTCCTCCTTCAGTCGCCTGTTCTGCGAGACGAAGGCGATGAGCACGGCCGTGGTGATGCCGGCCGCGGCTCCGCCGAGGAGGAGGTTGCCTTCGAAGGCGTAGGCGAGTGCGACGCCCGGGAACGCGGAGTGGGCGACGGCGTCGCCGATGAACGCCATGCCGCGCAGTACCACGTAGACGCCGATCACGCCGCACACCAGCCCGATGATCGCCGCCACGGCGAACGCCCGCTGCATGAACGGCAGTTGCCAGGGGTCGGTGAGGAAGGCGATCAGGTCGCTCATGACGCGGTCACCGTGCCGATCGCGCGGTCGAGGCCGAAGGCGCGCAGCATCTGGTCGGGGTCGGCGAGGAGTTCGGGGCCGCCCTCGGCGACGACCGTACGGTTGATCAACGCCACCCGGTGACAGGTCCGGGCGGCGGCCGCCAGGTCGTGGGTGGTCATCAGCAGTGCCTTGCCTTCCGCGGCCAGCCGGCCGAACAACTCGTTCAACAACTTCTGAGCGGGTACGTCGACTCCGGTGAACGGCTCGTCGAGGAGCAGGATGCGCGGGTCGGCGGCCAGAGCGCGGGCCACCAGAACTCGCTGTCGCTGGCCGCCGGACAGCTCACCGATGGGGCGCCGCCTCAACTCCGCGAGACCGGTCAGCTCCAGCGCCTCCTCGACCGCAGCCCGGTCGGCCGCGCCCGGTCGGCGCAGCCAGCCCATCTGCCGAGTGCGGCCGGTCAGGACCGCACCGGCGATGTCGATGGGGAAGTCCCAGGCGAACTGGTGCCGTTGGGGCACATAGCCGATGCGCTGCCCCGCCCGCCGACCGGTCCGCCCCTCGACGGCCACCTCTCCCGCCGCCAGCGGAACCAGGCCGAGGACAGCGCGCAGGAGAGTCGTCTTCCCGGCCCCGTTCGGACCGATGAGGCCGACCAGCTCGCCCGCCCCGACAGACAGGTCGGCCCCCTCCAGGGCGGGCCTCCCGCCGAGGACGACGGTCGCGCCGGTGACCCGCAGCAGAGGGCCCCGGCCCTCGGGTAGACCGTCAGCCACGTGCGGTCCTCCTGCGCCGGGCGGCCAGCACCGAGGCGGCCCCCAGAGCGGTGAGCGCGGCAGCCACCGAGCCCAGCAGTACGGCCTGACCGCCACCCGTGGAGGCCATCGAACCGCCGGAGCCGCCCGCCGAGGAGTCGCTGTCGGAAGCAGAGCCGGAACCGGACGAGGAGCCTGCCGAGTCGGAGGATCCGGAGTTCCCCGAGTCCCCGCCCGTACCGTCGCCGGGCGTCACCGTGCCGGGGTCGGTGTCCCCGACCACCAACGTCACCGTCTCGGTGTCAGAGACCTTCGTGCCGTTCCCCAGCGTTCCGCTCATCGCGAAGGTGAGCCGGTAAGTGCCGTCCTTCGTGAATGCCCACCCGCCGTGCGCGTGCGTGTTCTGCGGGACATCGAAGGAGTCCGGCACGCCGTCCTTGCTGTTGAACAGGACGTTCGCGCCCGACATCGCGTCGTACGTGTAGAGCGCGTAGGCACCCGGGCCCTCGACCTTGGTGAGTGAGAACTTCACTCCTCCCTTGGTCGCGCCCACCGCCATGTTGTCGGTCGACCAGCCGGGCCACAGCAGCCCCTCCTGCTGCACCTGGTCGAGCAGCCACACCGGGTCGCCGCCCTTGCCGAGGAATGAGAACTCGTCGTTGTCCGGCAGGGTGTTCTTGGCCGCGGGCTTGATGTGCAGGACCACGGAGGAGGGTTCGCGCCAGGTGGTCTTTCCTGAGACCGTGCCGTCCTTGATGTGGATCTGCAGCTTGCCGTCGACGACGCGGGCGGCGAAGTCGACGTGGCCCTCGTCGAGAACCTTCTTGTCGGACACGACGTCGGCGGAGGCCGTGGTGGCGGCCAGGGCGGTGCGTCGTTCGGCCTCGGCCGACTGCGGCACAGCCTTGGTGCCCGCCGTCGGGGTCTGCGCCTCTTCGACCGTTTCCCCGGCAGGAGTCTCCTCGGCGACCGGCGCTGTCCCGGCCGGGTCCTCGCCGTCCGTCCCTCCCCCCACCATCACCGTGTACACGGTCCCGACGGACAGCTGCCGCCCGTCCGCCGCTGTGGCCTCGGCGTTGAAGATGACCTGGTAGGTGCCGTTCTCGCTGAATTCCCAGCGCCCGGTGCCCTGTTGGCCGACCGGCAGCTCGGCCTCGTCGGCCAACTCGTCCGCGCTGTCGAAGAGCGGTGCCTCCTGGTCGTCCTCGTACACCTTCAGCTCGCCCGGCCCGTCCAGTCCGGTCAGCGACCATCGCACGGTGTCCCCGTCGACGGCATCCGAGGGCACACCGGTGGTGTCCCATCCGGGCGCCGACGCGTCCGCCACCCCCGCTTCGTCGACCTCGATCACGTGGGCGCCGTCGGCCGGATCAAGGGTCAGCACCCCGTCCGCGTAGGCGATCCGGCCGAGGCCGGTCCCCGCTGCCGTGCCGCCGTCCGCGACCGCGACCCCACCCCCGGCCAGGGTGGCCGCGAGGACCACTGCGACCGCGACCCGCTGAACTCTCCTCATGCCCCTCATCGGGCGTCCTTCCCCAGGCACTTGGCGAGCTCGCTCGCGTTGTGCCGCATCATCGATACGTAGTCGTTGACCTTGTCGTCGAACGAGTCGCCGTAGATCGTGCAGATGCCGACCCCCTCGTCCTCGGCGACCCGGCGGAGCACGTCGGCGCGTGCCGCGAGGTTCGGTTCCAGGAACACCGACGGGACCTGCTTCTCCCGGATGGTGTTGCCGAGTTCCTCGACCTCGGCCGCGCTCGGCTCCTGGTTCGGCACGGGCACGACGAAGCCCGCGATCTCCATGCCGTACGCCTTCGCGAGGTACCCGAAGGCGTCGTGCGTGGTGATCAGCTTGCGGTTCTTCTCCGGCACGGTCGCGAGCTTCTTCGCGACCTCCTCGTCAAGGGCGCCGAGCGTCTTGAGGTACGCGGCGGTGTTCTTCTCGTACGTGGCCTTCCCCTCCGGGTCGGCCTTGATCAGCTCGGCCTCGATCCGCCGTACGTACGCCTGGGCGTTGGCGACGTCGGCCCAGGCGTGCGGGTCCATGTCGCCGTGCACATGCTTGCCGATCACGGCCTGCGGCAGGACCCACACCTCGTCGCCCGCCTCGCCGAGGAAGGAGTACGGCTCCTCCTTCGGGACGGCCTCCTTGGCGCGGTCGGGCACGTTCAGCACCACGTCGTCGGACGCGAGGCGGGCCGGTTCACCGCTCTTGTCGTCGTCTGCGCGGACGTACACCTTTCCGGTCTCGGCGTTGAGCGCGACGTCGGCATGCCCACCGTCGAGTACTGTCGCTCCCCCGGGCGCTTCGGTGTTGTCGCCGACGGTGAAGGTGAACGTGCCGCTGCCGATCTCCTCACTCTTCCCGGCCAGCGTCTCGGTCTGTCCCTCGACGGTCAGCCGGTATGTACCGGGCTCGCTGAACGCCCAGTTGACGTGCGTGTGCGCCTCGGGCGGAAGTGTGAAGGAGTCGGCGTCGTCCAGGCCGTCGGCGGAGTCGATGTAGACCTTGGGCTTCCCGAGCGTGTCCGTGAGATACACACGCAGCTCGCCGGGCCCCTCCAACTTCGTGGCGGTCGTGCGGACTTGGGAGCCGTCGCCCTCGACCTCGCCCTCGACGGCCCAGCCGAGCCACAACACGTCGAGCCCGAGGTCCTCCTCCAGCTTGATGACCGTGCCGCCGTACTCCTCCAGCTTCTCGGCGATCTCGATCTTCGGGGCGGACTTCTTGGCGTTGGTGTGGACCATCTTCATGATCCCGGGCTCTTCGAGCAGCAGCCCGTTGCTGAACACGACATCGGCATTGGAGACCTTGGCCGCATCGCCGGGGCTCGGCTCGTACGAGTGGGGGTCGCCGTGGTGGGGCACGATCGACGTGACGTCGACGCGGTCGCCGCCGACCTTCTCGACGAGGTCGGCGATGACCGCGGTGGTCGTCGACACGGTCAACTCGGCGTCGGACGAACCGGCTTGCATCCCACTGCACCCGGAGAGCAGAGCGGCGCTCGCCGCGACCAGCGCGGCGATGGTGGTGGTGCGTCTGGGGTGGCCCCGCATGGGGCTCCTCCTTCTCTTGAACACGACCGGACACGACGAATGCCGCGTACGACGGACCGGGTGGCTGCCATGCGCCGGTCCGTCGTACTCGGAGCTTTTACTGGGCGGTACGGCGATGCCGTAGGCGTACGAGGAACACGGCACCGCCTCCGAGGAGCACCGCGGCCATGGCGACGCCGGCCAGCACGGCGCCCTGCGCGCCGGTGGAGGCGAGGCTGCCGGTCGGCGAGGTACCGCCGCCGCTGCCGCCGGTCGACGAGGTTCCGCCGGTTCCGGAGGTGGTGGAACCCGAGTCCGTCGCCGAAGCCGAAACGCTCACCGAGTCCGACGGGGACGCGGGCGCGGTCGGCGTCCCGGTGACCGGGTCCGACGGCGACGGTGACGGTGACGGTGGCGGGGTGGTTGTCGGCGTGGCCGTCGACTCCTCCCCCTCCCCCGGTTTCACGGTCGACGGATCGACGTCGTCCCCGACCACCCAGGCGAGAGTCTCCGTGTCGCTGACCTTCGTGCCGTCGGCGAGGGTGGCACTGACGGTGAAGGTGGTGCGGTAGACGCCCTCCTGCGCGAAAGCCCACACGGTGTGGCGGTGGGTCGGCACGGACAGGTCGAAGCTGTCCGGCAGCCCGTCCCCACTGTGGGCGTGCATGTTCACCGAGCCGACCGAACCCTCGGTGAAGATGCTCAGCGCACCCGGTCCCTGCAGGGCATCGAGCCGGAAGGCGACACGGCCGTCGATCTCGGAGCTCTTGAACTGGTCGGTGTTCCAGCCCGGCCACACGAGACCGTCGACCTGCTGGATGGGCAGCCACCACACCGGATCGCCCGGGGCGCCCAGGAACTCGTACCCTTCGGTGATCTTCCGCCGGGCCCCCGGCTTCACATGCAGCACGACCTTCTCGGGCTCGAACCACTCATAGTCCTGCGCCGTGCCCTGCTTGATCTGGAACTGCAGTGAACCGTCCACCGGTCGCGCCGCCAGATCGAGATGCCCGTTGTCGATAACGTGGGCGACGGGCGTGCTCGGGGTGGGAGTGCCGCTGTCCGGCGGTGAGGCCGTGGGGGTCGTACCGTCGCTCGGCAGGACGTCGGCCGGGTCGACGTCATCGCCGACGACCACGGCCAGCGTCTCGGTGTCCGAGGCGCCCCCGCTGGTCACAGTGAAGGTCAGCCGGTAGACGCCCTCTGCCGTGAACTGCCAGATGGGAAGCAGCCGTTCGGCATCGGCCGGCAGGGTGAAGGCACGCTGGACGGAGGCGACACTGCCGAGATACGGGATCGCCGGGGCATCCTCGTTGTCCATCTCGCGGGTGTACATGGCGAGTCCGAAGTCCCCGGGGCCGTCGTACCCGGACAGCATGACCTCGGTGTCCGCTCCCGCCTCGGAGCCGTTCCAACCGGGCTCCGGCGCGAAGATGTTCTGCGCCTCCCAGCCGCCCAGCTGCCAGGAGTCCATGTTCGTGGTGCCGAGCACGGTGGCCACCGGGTCAGGGGTGTACTGCAGGGACGCCTGCACCGCGTGCAGAACCACGTCCTTCGGCTCGCGCACGACCGTCGAGGCGCCGCTCCGGTCGTCGACCTGCAGGTGGAGTTTCCCGTTGACCAGCCGGGGCGTGAAGTCGAGTTCCCCCTCGTCGAGGACGACGGCACCGCCGGCGGCGCGGGCTGCCCCGCTGCCGCCGGCGACCAGCCCTGCCGCGCCCAGGAGCACCGCGATCGCCACGGCGAGAGCCGCGGCCGTGAAGGCGCGTCTGTCGCGCGTCAGGGCCCGCATCACGAGCTGACGACGACGGTGTAGGTCTCGGTGGCCGCTTCGGTCACTCCGCCGACCGTCCCCTGGACCCTGAAGGTGAGCTGGTAGGTGCCGGCCTCCTCGAAGGCCCAGTTGGCGTGGTTGTGGGTGGCGACGGCGAAGGTCCGGGACTTGAAGCTCGTGGTGGCGGTGTTGCTGTCGAACCAGCGGCTGCCGCTGCCCGCGTAGATGCTGAAGTCCTCGGTGACGGCGCCGTTACGGGTGGCGCTGACCAGTCGGTACGTGACGTTGTTGTTCGCGAAGACCCCGGTGGTGAGGTGCTCGGTGGAGATGCCCGGGAACAGCACACCGGCCGCGTCGGCCTCGGCCTCGGTGTCGGGCAGCAGCCAGATCTGGCTGCCGGAGCCGAGGAAGCCGAAGCCGGGGTTGGCGACCTTGGCGGCCGCCGGCACGGACAGCGTCACGTCCACCGGCTCGTACTCGCTTTCGCTCTCCTCGTCGTGGACGTGCAGGTGCAGGTCGGCGCCGTCCCACTCGGCGTCGAGGACGTCGACGTGACCGCTGGTCAGCGTGGTGGCGGCGAAGGCCGACGTGTTGAGACCGGCCGTGGCGAGCGCGGCGGCGGCGAGGCCGGTGACGGTCAGCAGGCGTCTGTGGGTACGCAAGAGAAACCCCCATGGGTCATGTTCATGCCCACTCGGGCACAGGTAAAGACGATAATCGTTTTCATCAAGGGTTGGCAATGAGATTGTCACGGCGTCCGGGGGGCAAGCACACCTGCGACTGACCGGGCTTGGGCACTCCAGCACGACAGCGCAGGCACTCGCTTGCAGGTGCGACTCTGCGGCGGCACGCTCAGCACCGTGTTCGAGGCAGGGACGGACCGGCGCCTCCGCGCTTCTGAAACGGCCGCCCCTCGCCATCGACGCGGGAGAGCAGAGTTCACAAGAGAAGGTTGGATGGCCGCTGTAGTCGCTCGGCGATCGCGGCAGCCCGACCATGTGAGTCGTCAAGTCCCCAAAACCGCAGGCCGGATTGACGGCGCAAAGTATCCGCAGTAGGGGCGCGCGTGAGGGTCAGCCGGCCTCGGGAACGGTGCGCCGGGCGCCCCACTGGCGGGTCCGGTAGGTGCCCGCGAGCCGGCAGACGATGTAGATCGTGAACGAGATGGTGGTGACGTAGGGACTGATGGGCACGCTGCTGCCGAGGGCGAGCAAAATCCCGCCCTCGATGGAGACCACCGCGAAGACCACGCTCAGCACGGGCAGCAGCACCGGTGAGGCCGTGACCCGGGCCGCAGCGGCCGCGGGGGTGACGACGAGGGTGAGGACCAGCAACGCCCCGACGATCTGCACCGACAGCGCGACCGCGAGCCCCAAGACGATCATGAAGGCGAACGACAGGGCGCGGACCGGGACTCCACGCGCCTCGGCCACTTCCGGGTCGGCGCTGGCGAATGCCAGGGGCCGCCAGATGACCGCCAGCGCCACGAGCACGACGGCCGACGTACCGAGCAGCCAGGACATCTGCGGGGTGTCGACGGCGACGATCTGTCCGGTGAGGATGCCGAACTTGTTCGCCGCCCGCCCCTCGTACAGGGCGAGGAAGAGCACGCCGAGGCCGAGGCCGAACGGCATGATGGTGCCGATCACCGAGTTGCGGTCCCGGGCGCGTGCGCCGAAGGCACCGATGGTGCCGGCCGCGATCAGCGAGCCGACGATCGAGCCGGCCACGATGTTCACGCCCAGCAGCAGCGCTGCCGAGGCGCCGGCGAACGACAGCTCGCTGATCCCGTGTACCGCGAACGGCAGGTCGCGCATGATCACGAACACGCCCACCAGGCCGCCGACCAGGCCGAGTGCGACGCCGGCGATGAGGGAGTTGCGGACCAGGGCGAGCAGCTCTCCGTAGTTGTCGAAGTTGAAGATCTGCTGCCAGATCCCGTCGGCGAGGTTCATGGCCGTACTCCGTGCGGCAGTTCGGGGTGGTGCGGCGGCTCGGCCACCTCGTCGGGCACGCCCATGACCGTGATCCGGTTTCGGACGCGGACGACGTCGACCTGCGTGCCGTACAGCTGTGAGAGGGCCTCCGAGGTCAGCACCTCGTCCGGTGTGCCGATCCGGTAGCCGCCGCGGGCGAGGTACAGCACGCGGTCCACCAGCCCCAGCACGGGGTTGATCTCGTGGGTCACGAAGATTACCGCCGTGCCGTGGGAGCGGCGGCGGGCGGCCACCAGTTCCGTCACGGCCCGCTGGTGGTGCAGGTCGAGGGAGAGCAGCGGCTCGTCGCACAGCAGGATCCTGGGGTCGGTCGCCAGCGCCTGCCCGATGCGTACACGCTGCCGCTCGCCACCCGAGAGCAGACCGACGGGAACGTCCGCGTACGCGGCTGCCCCGACCGATTCAAGGACCTCGTCCACCCTTTGGCGAACGGCGCCCGTGCGCAGCCGGAGTCCGAAGCCGTGTCCGTCGATGCCGAAGCGCACCAGGTCCCGCGCGCGCAGCATCGCGTGCGCGGACAGCGTCGCCTGCTGTGGGACGTAGCCGATGTGCCGGCTGCCGTTGCGGGGCGGACGGCCCAGCACCGTGAGGGTGCCGGCCGACAGTTGCCGCTGGCCCAGCAGGGCGCGTACGAAGCTGGTCTTGCCCGATCCGTTCGGCCCGAGCACGGCCAGGAACTCGCCCGGCCGTACGTCGAGGTCCAGGCCCTGCCAGAGCACGCGGTCGCCGTAGGCCAGGGCCGCGCCGCGCAGGCTGACCACCGCGCCGTCCGCGTCACGGCGCTCGGTGCCGCTCTCGCGGGCACGCGGCACGGAAGCCACGGCTGGCCGCCTCACGTGCTCAGCGCGCTCGCGAGCGCGTCGACGTTGGCGGTCATCCAGCCGAGGTAGTCCTTGCCTTGGGGCAGCGTCTCGGTCACGGGGACGACGGGAATCCCCGCCGCCTTGGCCGCCTGCTCGACCTTCTCGGTCTGGGGGCCGGAAGTCTGCTCGTTGTAGACCAGCGCCTCGACCTTCTTGTCGGAGAACAGCGCCAGCGTCTCCTGCAGGGTCCTCGGGGAGACGTCGTCGCCTTCTTCGATGGCCTCGCTGAACTCCTCGGGGGTCGCGTTCTTCAACCCGCTCGCCTCGATCATGTACAGCGGTACGGGCTCGGTGATGGCCACCTCGGCGCCGCCGTGGTCGGTCTTGATCTTCGCTTCCTTCTCCTGAAGCGGCTTCAGCTTCGCCTTGAAGTCCTCCGCGTTCTTGGTGAAGGTGGCGGCATCGTCGGGGTCGGCCTTGCCCAGGGCTGTGGCGATGCTGTCGGCGAGCTTGCCGACCGTGGGGAAGTCGTACCAGACGTGTTCGTTGAGCTCCCCGCCCGCCGGGGCGTTCTTCCCGGAAACCTCGACCGCGTTGATGACTTCGGCGGACGACTTGCTGCTCTTCAGCATCCGGTCGATGAAATCGTCGTAACCACCGCCGTTCTCGATGACGACCTTCGCCTTGGACAGCGCCAACTGGTTCTGGGTGTTGGCCTCGTAGGAGTGCGG
Organism: Streptomyces sp. NPDC057438; assembly: GCF_042802995.1. Taxonomy (NCBI): domain Bacteria; kingdom Bacillati; phylum Actinomycetota; class Actinomycetes; order Kitasatosporales; family Streptomycetaceae; genus Streptomyces; species Streptomyces sp. NPDC057438. Next base: position 28,550 of record NZ_JBHVDD010000092.1, on the reverse strand, counting down.
ATCCTGGTCGGGGTTGCTGATGATCGAGGTGACCTTCACCCTCCCGCCTCCTATCTGCTCGACTATGTCCCCGTACACGTTCGTCGAGGCCACGACCGGGATGGCGGACGAGGACACGGGGCTCTGCGAGGCATCGGTGTCGCTCGCGGAATCGGACGAGCTGCCGCAACCGGCCAGGAGGACCAAGGAGAGGCCGGTTATCAGCGGCGCGAGACGTCGGGACGAGGACGCACTCATGGGGGTTCCTCCGCAACAAGGTGGGTTGTCCGCCGGGCTCCGTGTCCCGGCTTCGGCGCATCACGCTAGATGGAAACGGATGTCAAGACCATCTCCCAGTCATTCCATATGACAATCATTGCCGAAGAATTAACCCTCGTCGTCTCGGCCCGCCACCCCAGTCGAACCGCCCATAGCAGCCGGGCGAGTCCGCCTGGCTGATGCGTGCGCGGAAAATCACCAGGGGACGATAATGGACTTATCGCGTCGAAGACGGCGAATCCGCTCCGCGGAAGGAGACCGCGATGCATCCCGCCGCAATCGCAGGTGCGGTCGTGGGCCGCATCACCCACTACGCCCTGTCCGGAACCGCCGGTGTACTGGTTCTGCGGGGAGCCGCCAAGGCCGCGCCCAAGGCGAAACCCGCAGCTCGCAGGCTTCTGGTCAGCGGCATCGCCGGCGGCATCACGACGGGGCGGCGGCTTGGAGAGGCTGCCGAGGAGGCCCGTCTGAAGGCAGGAGACCTGCTGGCGGAGGCCAGGGATCAACTGGGTGAGGAGGCGCCGCCGCCCTCGGCGGTCGGTGTCGAGGGCCACGCCCACGACCACGAGCACTGAGCTGAGAGGCGTTCGCCATGTCCGCACCCGGCGACGTTCCTGTTTCTGGTCCGGCCTCCGGCCCCGGCCCCGGCCCCGGCCCCGGCGTCATGGTGCGGTCCGCCGCCGCGGGCCGCGTACGGCTGATGGTCCCCTGGCTGCGGGCACGGCCCGGCTGCGCCGGGATCGTCGACGAGCGGTTCACCGATCTTCCCGGTTTCAGGGCCTTGCGCATCTTCCCGCGCACCGGTGCCGTCATCATCTGGGTGCAGCCCGACCTCGTCGACATCGACCGGCTGGTCGCCGCCCTGAACGAGGCGCCGCCGCCAGGCGGGCCCGCCAGAGCCAGCCGGTCCGTGCCCGATTCCTCCACGGGGGAAGTCGCCCGGCTGGTGGTGGGCGGCGCCGTGCTCGCTCTGGTGGGACTGCGGCGACTGCTCGGCCGGCCCCCATGGACCCCGGGAGGCTCGGCCGGCTTCCTCGGCGCGGTCACCGTCTTCACCGGATTGCCGTTCTTCCGCGGCGCCGCACGCACCCTCGGCGGCAGACGCCACGCCGGCACCGATCTGCTGGTCACGACGGCGACCGTCATCTCGCTCGTCCTGCGCGAGAACGTAGTCGCGCTGATGGTGCTGTGGCTGCTCAACATCGGCGAGTTCCTGCAGGCCATCACCCTGCGTCGGACCCGGCGCGCCATCGAGGAACTGCTCTCCGTCGGCGAGGAGCGGGTCTGGCTGGTCCGCGACGGCGTGGAGGTTGAGGTCGACCTCGCGGAGATCCGGGCCGGAGACCTGGTCGCGGTCTACGAACACCACCGCATCCCCGTCGACGGCACCGCCGAGTCCGGCGAGGCACTGGTCGACCAGGCGGCGATCACCGGCGAGGCACTCCCGGTATACGTACAGCCCGGCACCGACGTCTACGCGGGCACCCTCGTCTCGACCGGCTCCCTGACCGTCCGGGCCACCTCGGTCGGCCAGGACACGGTCGTCGGACGGATCATCACCCGGGTCGAGGCGGCGCAGGCCGACCGCGCCCCGATCCAGACCGTCGCCACCGCCTTCACCCGCCGCTTCGTCCCTGTCTCGTTCGCCCTCGCCGGGATCACCTACGTCCTGACCCGCGACGCCCGACGGGCGATGACCATGCTGCTGATCGCCTGCCCCTGCGCCGCGGGCCTGGCCACCCCCACCGCGATCAGCGCCGCCATCGGCAACGGCGCCCGACGGGGCACCCTCATCAAGGGCGGCACCCATCTGGAAGGCATAGGCCGAGTCACCGCCGTCGTTTTCGACAAGACAGGCACCCTCACTCTCGGCCGACCCCTGGTCACCAGCGTGGTCACCCTCGACGAGGCGGTCACCGCGGACGAGGTGCTGAGCCTCGCGGCCTCCGGCGAACTGCACGCACGCCACCCCCTCGCCCAAGCCATCGTCCGGCGCACCGAGGAACAACACCTACACATCCCCATCCACCAAGCCTGCGAGGTCGTCCTCGGCATGGGCGTACGCGCGGAACTCGACGGCAGCCGCCTGCTGGTGGGCAGCCCCGCCCTGCTGCGCCGCCACGGCCTGGAGCTCTCCGAAGTGGCCCGGGAATGGACGAGCCGACTGCGCGCCGCCAGTGAGACCGTCATCTGCCTCGCCCACGACGACAAACTGATCGGCATGCTCGGCCTGTCCGACGCCGTACGCGGCGGAGCCGACACCGTCGTCCGCCAGCTCACCGACCTCGGCGTCACCCGCATCGCGCTGCTGACCGGCGACGCACCCGAGACCGCCCAGGCCGTGGCCGACACCCTAGGCATCACCGAGGTCCACGCCCACGCGCTGCCCGAAGCCAAGCTTCAGCTGATCCGCGACCTCCAGGACGAGGGCCACACCGTGGCGATGGTCGGCGACGGCACCAACGACGCCCCCGCACTGGCCCTCGCGGACATCGGCATCGTCATGGGCGCCCACTCCTCCCACGTCGCCCTGGAGACCGCCGACATCGCCCTGGCCGGCAACGACCTGCGCCAAGTAGCCGCCGTCGTCGAGCTCAGTCGGCACACCCTGCGCGTCGTACGGCAGAACTACACGCTCTCCATCGGCGTCAACCTCGCCGGCCTCTTCGCCGGCGCCGGCGGCTCCATCAGCCCCGTCCTGGCCGCCCTGCTCCACAACACCAGCAGCATCGCCGTGGTCGCCAACTCCGCCCGGCTGGTACGACACACCCCCCACCTTCCGAGCGACACCACCGCACGACTGCGTGCCGCACCGCTCGAGGAACGGCGTGTGCACTGATCCCGCACACCGTCAGCGGCGATCCGATGTGCTGGACACGGGCCGAGACCCAGGCCGCCTCGCTGACCGGGAGCCCACGTCTAAGAAAGAGCCGCACCCAAGGGGCTTCTTGTAGCAGCACAGGGCGGCGGCGAGACCGAGAAAGGCCAGGTAGTTGCGGGGATTTCGTTCGTAGCGGGGGCTGAGCCGACGGTAGCCGGACAGCCAGGAGATGGTCCGTTCGATGACCCGCCGGCGGCGGCCCAAACGTTCGCTGGACTCGATGCCTTTGCGGGCGATGCGCACGCCGATGCGCTTGCCACGTAACCATTTCCGCAGGTGAGGCACATCGTATGCCTTGTCTGCATGGAGCCGTTGGGGCTTGAAGTGACGGCCGCGGTGGGGGTCGTGTCTCGTTTGGTGACCGGCCACCATCGGCTTCAGCCCTTCGCTGTCGTGGACGTTCGCCGCGGAGACGCCGACGACCAGGGGCAGTCCGTTCGCGTCCGACAGGACGTGCATCTTGGAACCCGGCTTACCCCGGTCCACGGGGCTCGGGCCGGTATGACCGCCCCCTTTTTCGCCCTGACGTGGGCGGAGTCGAGGACGACGCGGGATACATCGATCAGGCCCGCGTCGTCGAGCCGGTGCAGGACGGCCTCGTGCAGACGGCCCCACACGCCGGCTCTCGACCAGATCAGGAACCGGCGATGGGCGGTGGACTTCGATATCCCAAAGCAGGGTGGCAGGCAACGCCAGGAGCAGCCGCTGACCAGCACGTAGATGATCGCCGCGAACAGCGTCTCATCAGGCGTGTCCTGCGTTCCGCCGCCCTGCGGCCGCACCTTCGACGGTGGGATCAGCGGCTTCGCGATCTCCCACAGCCCGTCCGGAACAATCCAACTCCACGTACCCCGCCCCATACATGGCTCAACGAGCCCTCACCACATAGGACACCGCCTTAGTACTGCAACGGTCTTTGCCGTGACTGCTGGCCAGCTCTGTCGTTGTTGTGGTCATGGGTGGGGACCTTGCTGATGTCAGGTTGTGGGCGGGTGAACTGGGTTCTCTGCATGAGCGGTTCGTGCACCGGTTCAACCGGGAGGAGCCGCGTCAGTCGGCGCTGGCTTACATGCGTGGGCTGGTTGCGCCGCTGCAGCGCAAGAACGGCTGGACGCTGGCGGAGGAGGCAGGACACGCGGGTCCCGATCGCATCCACCGGCTGCTGAACCGGATCGAGTGGGACGCCGACGAGGTCCTGAACGACGTACGCGACTACGTGGTGGAACACCTCGGAGACAGCGATGCCGTCCTGATCGTCGACGACACCGGCTTTCTGAAGAAGGGCGTCCGTTCGGCCGGGGTGCAAAGGCAGTACTCCGGCACCGCCGGCCGCACGGAGAACTGCCAGATCGGCGTGTTCCTCGCCTACGCCACCGGCCGCGGACGCACGTTGATCGACCGCCGTCTGTATCTGCCCACGTCCTGGACGGACGACCGGGAACGCTGCCGCCGGGCGGGCATCGACGACCACGTCGCCTTTGCCACGAAGGTGGCCATGGCCAAGGCGATGGTCCGCCGGGCCATCGCCGAGAAGATTCCGTTCGGCTGGGTCACGGCGGACGCCGCCTACGGCTACAGCAAGGGCTGGCGGTTCGAGCTGGAGCAGGCCGACGTCTTCCACGTCATGGCCACCACCCGGCACGACACCGTCGTCACCCGCTGGTCCATCGACCACCCCGTCCACGACCTGTTCCCCGGCCTGCCCCGGCAGAAATGGAAACGCCGTTCCTGCGGCGAGGGAGCCCATGGCCGACGGATCTACGACTGGGCCCGCGTCGAGGTCAGGCCCTGGCACCGCGAGGACCGCCGGCACTGGGTCCTCGCCCGCCGCAGCGTCAGCAGGCCCGAGGAGATCTCCTACTACATCGCCTACTGTCCCGCCGACACCACGCTGGACGAGCTGATCCGCATCGCGGGCAGCCGCTGGGCTGTCGAGGAATGCTTCCAGACCGCGAAGCAGGAATGCGGCCTGGACGACTACCAGGTCCGCCGCTACCCCGGCTGGCACCGCCACATGACCCTGGCCATGGCCGCCCACGCCTGCCTGACCGTCCTGCGAGCCCGACAGCTGGACACGGACAAAGCAGAAACGGATCCTCCCAGCTCATCCACCTCAGCCTCGCCGAAATCCGACGCCTGATAACCCGCCTCACCAACCGCCGACCAGCACCGGTCGACCACGTCCTGCACTGGTCGACATGGCGCCGACGACGCCAGCACCAGGCCCGTATCAGCCACTACAAACGACGCGGACACAGCCCCTGAACTGCCCAGTACTCAGAACAAGCACCGTTGCAGTACTAAAGAAGAAGTCGACGCCCGTGACCGTCACCCGGCGCCCGAGGGCGCCGGCCCTGACCGCCTTCTTCGCCGACTCGCCCTTGGCGAGCCGGTCGGCCTCGATCCGGTCCGCGTACGGGTGCCGGCCCCGCTCGCCGAACAGGTTCCGCAGCTGCGCCTCGGTGACCTCCTGCCCCGGCGCCAGTCCGAGCATGGCCAGGCCGCGCCCCATCCATCGCCCGACCGGGACCCCGGCTTGCTCCTGGGCCTCGCACAGCGGCGTGCGGGCCGGGCGCCGACCGTCACCGACAACCATCTCGCGCAGGTAGTAGCGGTACATCTGACCGGCTCGGATGACCTTGATATCTACTGTCATGCAGACCACGCCACACGGCTCTGACCTGCAAGAAAAGGACGATCAGCGGTACGTCCCGCCAGGCGGGAGCAGCGGCCGAACTTTCTTCTCAGGTGCCCGTCACGCGGGAAGCGGCCCCGGGCCGGAAGTAAATGTCATCGCTCTCCGGCAGCCCTCACATCACGGCCCGGACGACACCAACAAGCACCACTGAGCACCACCGGACGCCAAGGAACGTGCCTCACCAACGAGCACCGCCTACAGCAGCCCCCTGCACCCGCCTGGGGCTTCGTCGTGCTGCCCGGAGGAGACCACCGTGCCCACCTTCGAGACCCTCCCCCGCTTCACCGCCGGCCTCCAGCCCCTCAGCCCTCGCCCAGCGCCGGCGCTTCCACCGCGTTGTCCTGAGCGCCTTCGTCCCCGATCTGCACCGCAGCCGCCAGTTCCGCCCAGGGGTACGGGTCAAGGGCGTCCGCTGCGCGCCGGGCGTCTAGGAACTCACCTGGGCGCTCCGTGCGAGTCGCCCGTTCGGCGGGTCGAGCCCTCGACTTCCCCTATGGCGCGCCTACTCGCCCCGGCCCTTGAAGCCCGGGCGGTCGTCGACGGGTCGTGAGCGGTGGTCGCGCCAGGCGGCAAGCGCGGCGTGCCGGCCGGCGCCGGGATGTGCGGCGTTCCAGTCGCGGAGGAACCGGTTGAGTTCGAATTGAGGCCCTATGTCCTGGGGGCCCTGTCCGCGTGTCGTATGCCAGTGACGTACCGCATCGCCAAGCGTTCGCCCGGCGCCGTCGGCGATGAAGGAGCGCATGGCGGCGTCGAAGCGGAACGCGGGACCGATCTCGGCCTGGAAGAAGCCGCGCAGTTGCTGGCTGCACCGCTGTCCGGCACGGATGACGGTGTCCTCGGTGACCGGTTCGGGCAGCAGCGCGCCCACCACACGGCGCTCAGGGGCGGCGGGCGGCAGCGGTCTGCCGTCGAGCACCGCGGCCAGGCGGTCCGTCAGCTCCTGCTTGCCACCACGCGTGCCGACCCCGATGGAACGGGCGAAGACGAGGAGTTCGTCCTTGAGCCAGTACCAGCGCCGCAGTTCTTCACCGGTGAGGGAAAGGGCCAGGGCCGGCCGCTGCTCTGTCATCCGTGCAGTATGCCAACCGCCTCCGACACTGCTCGACCAGCGACAACTCCGCGAAACGCAGTCGGGGCCTCCCCCTGAGAGGAAGCAGCCAAGTTCGTCGGGCTCGGGGATGCTGCCGCATGCGAGCAACCATTTCTGGCCGACGCCGCACGCTGGCACCGTGCCCGCACGGAGGTCACCGTCGAGGAAGTGGGTCCTTCCCCCCGTGCCGTTGTTCCGCGAAGGCGGAAGCGACAACCTCGCCATGAACCACGGCTGGGACGTGGTCGGGCCGGCCACAGGGCTCCGGCCCCCGTCGACCCCGTGGAGCGTCGTGCCTCACGTCGGGCGGCGCGCCGGGCCGTGGTGGGCCGGGCGCGCCGTCGTTTCACGAGCAGCTCGACGCGCTACGGGAGCTGGGCGTCGAATGGGCATGACCGCCGTGGATGGTATGTCGTTCAGCGGGCCGTGTTTTCGGTGCGGATCATCCGGCGCAGGCTGGTGCGGGCAGCAATCAGGTCTTCTTCGAGGGCGGTGATGCCTGCGCGGAACGGCGTTCCGCGCAGTCCGCCAGCCCTGGCTGCGCCAAGCGCTGCGTCGTGGACATCGGAATCGACTACGAGCAGAGCGCGAACAGGCCGGTAAGGTGACCTGTCGCTCCCGTACGCGTGACCAGCGAGTTCATCAGGCCGTACTGCCGCAACAGGCGTAGGTGACTTCGTCGTCCGCTCCTGCGCAATTCGTGGACAGGCCGGTTCCGGGTGCTGGAAGGTGGCGGTCATGCAGGGGTGGAAGAGAAGTGCTGTCGTCATCGGTTGTCTTGTGCTAATCGTCGTCATGGGTGCCACCTGGGTCCTGGTGGACCTGAACACCGCCGGGCAGACGGCGAGCGTCATCGGCTGCGTCGTCGGGATCCTCGGGCTGCTGTTCACCCTGCTCAGCGCTCCGCGCCGTGCGAATGCCGCGCCAAGGGCCGTGCGTACGGGCAGGGCCACGACGACCGGCGGCGGGAGGGCGAACACCGGGGTCGTCTCCCGTACTGGAGGGCAGGCCGAGGACACGGGCGACGCCACCAGCCAGGGCGGGACGACCAACACCGGTGTCACCGACAACTTCTGACGAGAGCGTCCCCGATGACTGTGCCACGATCCGAGAAAGCGGCGGACACGGCGTCGCACACCGGACCTGCCGAGGCCGCGGGGTCTGGTCTCGCCAACTCCGGGATTCTCAACGTCAGCATCAAGAAGCTGGTCAACAATGCGGGTGCTCCCGCACCGCCGTCGTGGGAGACCCGGCTGTGCGAGGCGGCGCGGGTGCTGGCTCGGCACGCCCAGCAGCAGGGCGAAGATCAGGAATTACGGCGCGGGCTGGGCAGCCCGCCGCCGATCCAGGTGCGCTTCACCGCGGCACCCGCGGATCTCGTTGCCCAGCGTGCCAACATCCGGGGCGTGAAACTCGGCGCCACCGCGCACGAGCCGATGCACCTGCACGGGCGGCTCGACGACATCGAGGACGTCTACCAGCGTGCTGGCGGGCGCCTGGTGATCCTTGGGGAACGGGGTTCGGGCAAGTCCGTCGTGGCGCAGCGCCTCGCCTTGATGCTGCTCGCCTCCAGGACCGCCGACGACGAACCGGTGCCCATTGTCTTCCGCTTGCACAACTGGGATCCCGGCATCCGGATGAAAGAGTGGCTCGCCGCGTTCCTCGCGGACAACTACAACGGTCTGGACGCCACCGGTCCCAGCGGCATCCGTCTGGCGGAGGCACTCATCGACGAGGGGTACATCCTTCCTGTCCTCGACGGCTTCGACGAGATCTCGACGGGTCTCCACAAGAGCGCTCTGCAGCAGTTGAACGAGACCCTGATGTCCCTGGTGCTCACCAGCACCACAGACGCGTACGCCCGTACTGTCCGCGGCGACCGGACCCTGGCCCGCGCCGCCGTCGTCATGCTGGAGCCCGTCGCCCCGGACGATCTGCTGCTGTATCTTCCCCGAACGGCACAGACCGATCCCGCTGCCGCTCACTGGGCCTCCGTGCTCGGCTCGGCCGCGGAGGACAGCGGTGGACTGGAGCACACGCCCGTCGGCCGGGCGCTGTCCACTCCTCTCATGGTCGGCCTCGCCCGGAGCGTCTACAGCGACGGCCCGCAGGACCCGACGGATCTGCTGGACGGGGCACGGTTCCCTAGCCCCTCTGCCGTCGAGGATCATCTGCTGGAGCAGTTCGTCCCCGCTGTGTACGAGCGCAGGTCCCCGTGGCGGGTCCAGGACGCCCAGCGCTGGCTCGGTCATCTCGCGCGGCAGCCGGACCGCAGCGGTATCGCGTGGTGGGAACTGGCCGACGCGGTACCCAGAGGCCAGCGCAGTGTCGCCTTCGCATTTCCCTCGCTGCTTCTCGGCGCGATCACGGGTTACCTCACCTTCGGCTCGGTCACTGGCACCGCGGGAGTGGCGGGCGTGGTGCTCCTGCTCGGTGCCTCGACCGGATGGTTCCGGAGTCCCGCCCCGGCGCGGATGGCGCTACGCGCCTCGGGGCGCGTACGGCATGTGCTGACTCAGGTGGCGATCGGTCCGATCGGCGGCGCAACAGTCGGGTTGATCGGGCATCCGATGGTCCGGCACTGGGGCTGGCTCGCGCTGACTGTCGCCGGAGGGGCAGCGGGTGCCCTGGGCGGGGTGCTGACCGGCTGGGGCCGGCGGATGGACCCGGAGGCGGAGAACCGGTCCATGGCGCGCGAGGGCGGAAAGGGGCTGCTCGGCGGGACAGCGGGAGGGTTCGCGGTCGGCTGTTTCAGCATGCTGGCCGGACTGTCCGCGCCCACCGGCTCGTACCGTACGTGGCTGGTCCTCGGTGTCGGCATCGGCCTGGCCTTCGCCCTGGGGTCCGCGGTGCTCGTGCCGACCCCGTTGGACACCGTCGTCACACCGAGGTCGCTGCTCCGCTCCAACCGGCAGTACGCCCTCTTCATGATGAGCGTCGGCGGCGCTTCCTACGGCCTGGTCGCCGGGACGCTGATGGACCCGGTGGCAGGGCTCGTGGGCGGGGCCGCGGTCGGTGTCGCCGTCGGCATCGGGGGCTACGCCTGGGGCCGTTGGCTGATCATCGTAAGGTTATGGCTGCCGCTGCGCGGGCAACTGCCCTGGCGAATCTGGGCGTTCCTCGACGACGCCCATGAACGCGGTGTCCTGCGCCAGGCCGGCGCCACGTATGTGTTCCGCCACGGGCGCATCCAGGAGGCGCTCGCCGCTGAGTGAGGTCCGGCCGGGCGGCGAGTACCGCGGTGCCGGCGGCCAGCACGCCACCGGTGAGCAACCGGGTGCGGGAACAGATGCGCAGCACGGAGCCTCCAGAGGTGAGGAGTTCGAACGGGCCCACCTCAACTCCGGCGGAGCACCGTCTAGGCGGTCGGACGCGCACGAGGCCCTCGGGCAGCGGTCCGCCTGGAGCCAGGCGCGGACGTCGCCGCAGTGACCACGGTCCAGATCCGCGGGCTGGTCGAGCGGCTCATCGCCGCCGAGCAGTGCAAGCCCGGGCGATCCGGAGGTCCTGGTCGTGCTGGACGCCGGATACGACGCACCCCGGATCGCCCACCTGCTGCACGACCTGCCCGTCGAGATCCTCGGCCGGCTCCGCTGCGACCGTGTGATGCGCCGGCCCACACCGCCGCAGGTCTACGACCCCAAGGGCGGCCGACCGCCCAAGCATGGCGGCGAGTTCGTCTTCGGCGACACCACCACCTTGGGCACAGAGCAGGCCGTGACCGTCACAGACACTCGCTTCTACGGCAAAGCGACCGCGCAGGCGTGGGAGCGGCTGCACCCGAGGCTGACCCGGCGGGCGGCCTGGCTCGACCACGACGGACCGCTGCCCATCATCGAGGGCACCGTCATCCGTGTGACCGTGGGGAAGCTGCCCAGTGGCGGGGTGAACAAGCCGGTCTGGCTGTGGTGGTCGGGCACCGCCGCCACCGCGAACGACGTGAACCGCTGTTGGCAGTCCTTCCTCCGCCGCTTCGATCTCGAGCACACGTTCCGGCGTTGTCACGTTGTTGGGTGGGTAGGGCCTGACGGTGTGTCGAGGCATGGTTCAGTCGGGCTCGGGGCCTGTTGCTCAGGCCGCTTCGGGCCGGCCGGTGATGTGGTCCCAGATGGCGAAGCGGACGGTCATCTCGGTTCGGTAGCCGGGAGCGGTCATCAGGTGGCGGCGGGGCCGGAAGTGGGGTGAGATGCCGCTGAACGCGGACAGGAACCGCTGGGCTGCGCCGGTGCTGCGGAAGCCTTTCATCGCGCGTTCGCGCTGCCGGGTCGGTTGGTGGCTGTTCTCCGCCCGGTTGTCCAGGTACTTCGACTGCCGGGGCTCGACGCAGGTCCAGGTGCTTCCCAATGCTGATGTCAAGCCGCGGCTGTGGCTGGGGGTGTGACCTGGTAGCACCGTCGGTCACGGATCAAGGCCCACAGGACGTTGACGCGGCGGCGGGCGAGCGCGAGGAGAGCCTGGACGTGGCGTTTGCCCTCGGCGCGCTTGCGATCGTAAAAGCTTCGCGAGTTGGGGTCGCGTTGAACGCTGACCAGCGCGGAGATGTAGAAGACGCGCTGCAGGCGAACGGTGGTATCTCGTCGGTCGGTGGTCGTTGCCGCTGACCTGGCCGGAGTCGCGTGGGGCGGGTGCCACGCCGGCGAAGGCCGCGAGCCGGTTGGCCGTTGGGAAGGCGTCCAGGCTGCCGCCGACGGCGGTGAGGAACTCGGCACCGAGGATTGTGCCGATGCCGGGCAGGGACTCGATCACTTCGGCGAGTTCATGGTCACGAAACCGGCCCTCGATGAGCTTGTCGGTCTCGGCGATCTTCTCGTTGAGGGCCATCACCTCCTTGGCGAGAGTGTGCACCATCTTCGCGATGGTCTTCTCACCCACGACGGCGGTGTGCTGGCGATCGGCGGCTTCGACCACCTTCTCGGCCAGGGCAGCAGCGTTGCAGACCTTGCGGTTGCGCAGCCAAGCGGTCAGCCGCCGACTGCCGGCGCGGCGGATCGCGGCCGGTGTCTGGTATCCGGCCAGCAGCACCAGCGGGCCGACGTTACCGAGGTCGAGATCCCGTTCCAGGGTCGGGAACATGCTGTTCAGCAGGGCCTTGAGCCGGTTGGTGGTGCGGGTCCGGTCGGCGACCAGATCGACGCGGTGGTCAGTCAGCAGCCGCAACTCGATCGTGGCTTCGTCGCCGGGGCGGATCGGCTGCAGATCGCGGCGCATCTTGGCCTGATCGGCGATCACGCGGGCGTCACGGGCGTCCGTCCTGCCCTGGCCCCGGTAGCTGTCGGTGGCCCGGTTGACCGCGATACCGGGGATGTAGACGAGCTCCTGGCCATGGTTGACCAGCAGGGGCGATCAGCAGGCCGGGCTCGCCGCCGGTCATGTCCAGCGCCCAGGTTGTCCTGCCACCGTCGGCGAGGTCCAGAACATCACCGATCAGCTTCAGCAGTCCCGGCTCGTCGTTGGCCACCCGACGCGACAGCAGCGTGTCGCCCTCGCCGTCCAGGACCAGGCCATGGTGGTGGGTCTTGCCGCAGTCGGTCCCCGCCCATCTCCGGCTCATTGCGCTCCAGTCGTCACACTTGCCTTGCGTACCATGGACGACCTCGCCGGCATTGCTCCACACAGCGACTTGTTCGCACTTCCCAATCGACGGCCGAGTCGTCGTGGGGAGCCGGGCGGCCAAGCACCTGAAGCCACGAACGGCAGCCACTTGTCAGCCACACCCAACTCCCCTGGGTGTCCTCACCCTACGAACGGGAGGACCAACCCGTTCAAGAAGGTAGAGCCACTTGTCACCAGGGCGAGGGCGCCGTCGGCGCAGCGCATTGGCGTACTGCTGCCCGAACTTCAGGCACCAGCGGCGGATGGTCTCGTAGGACACGACGACGCCGCGCTCCAGCATGAGCTCCTCGACCTCGCGGAAGCTGAGCGGGAACCGGAGGTACAGCCACACGCAGTGCGAGATGATCTCGACCGGGTACCGGTGCCCCTTGTACAACAGCGACACGGCCCCCACGAACGACTCCTCCCAGTCCGAACGATCAGAAGATCATCCCACCCGGTCAACCAACGTGACAACGCCCTTCTCATCCCTTCCCGGTCTCCCTCGGCCCTTCTATGCCTTTCTCCTTACTTGTCGGCCTTTCTCGGTCCATCTCGGTTTCCATTCACCCGGCGTTCCCCTTGGTTCCCCGGACAGCCCGTGCAGAGCAGCTGCATGACGCGTGGGGCTCGATCGAGAGGGGCTCTCAAGCACCCGGGCCACCCGGGCCGTCAGCGCCCGCCCGGTCGCCCGCCCGCCCGCCTCGGCAGGTCCTGCTCGGCCCAGATGATCTTTCCGGCCCGGGTGTAGCGCGTACCCCAACGGCGGGTCAGCTGGGCGACCAGGAACAACCCCCGGCCGCCCTCGTCGGTGGTCCGCGCATGGCCCATCCGGGGCGAGGTGTTGCTGGCGTCGGACACCTCGCAGATCAACTTGTCATGCCGGATCATGCGCAGCCTGACGGGTGCGGTGCCGTGCCGGATGGCGTTGGTGACCAGCTCGCTGACCACCAGTTCCGTGGTCATCGCCAGGTCCTCCAGCTCCCATCCGAGGAGCTGGCGGACGGCCAGCTCCCTGGCGCTCGAGACGATCGCCGGATCCGTCGGCAGGTCCCACGAGGCGACCCGGTCGGCGCCCAGCGCATGCGGCCGGGCCAGGAGCAGAGCGACGTCGTCGGTCTGCGGGCCGGTCAGCAGTTTGTTCACGACCGCCGAGCACAGCTCCTCCGGCGGCAGGCCTGACTGCGCGAGCACATCGCTGAGGCGGGACAGCCCGACGTCGATGTCCTGGTCACTGCTCTCGATGAGGCCATCGGTGTAGAGGGCGATCATGCTTCCGTCGGGGAGGGACATCTCGGCGGACTCGAAGGGCAACGAGCCGAGGCCCAGCGGAGGGCCCGCCGGAAGGTTCGGGAAGACGATCTTGCCGGCGGGGGTGACCACGACGGGCGGCGGATGTCCGGCCCGGGCCATGGTGCACAGCTGGGTGACCGGGTCGTAGACGGCGTAGAGGCAGGTCGCGCCCAGTACCGCGGTGGCGATGGGCTCGTCGTCGCCGCCCTTCTCCTCCGTCAGGCGGATCACCAGGTCGTCCAGGTGGGCCAGCAGCTCATCGGGCGGCAGGTCCATGTCGGCGAGCGTCTGTACGGCGGTACGCAGCCTGCCCATGGTCGCCGCGGCGTTGAGGCCGTGCCCGACCACGTCACCGACGACCAGGGCGACCCGGGCGCCGGACAGCTGGATCACATCGAACCAGTCGCCGCTCACCCCTTCCCGGGCATCGGCCGGCAGATAGCGCGAGGCCACCTCCATGGCGGTCCCGCCGTTCAGCCCCTGCGGGAGCAGACTGCGCTGCAGGGCCAGCGCCGCGGCGTGCTCACGGGTGTAGCGGCGGGCGTTCTCCACCCACACCGCGGCCCGGCCGACAAGCTCCTCGGCGAGCAGCAGATCGTCCTCCTCGAACGGATCCGGATGCTCCGTACGGATGAAGGTGGCCACTCCCAGCACGGTGCCGCGCGCGGACAGCGGCACCCACATCGCCGAGGGCATCCCGAATTCCCTGATACTCGCGGCCCGGGCCGGGTCCTCAGCGACCCACGGAGTGGTGTCTGGGTCCAGACACGGATCCAGCATCGAGGTGCCGTTGACCATGCTCTGGATGTACGGCGACGACATGGGGGCGGCGATCGGGTCGCCGGTGGCGATCACCGATTCCGGACAGCCCTCGTGGATCGACTGCTGCCCGGCACGCCGCGCCGGATACGTGCCGTCGGACGGCCGCGAACCGGGTTCCTCACCGTGCAGCACCGCTTCCAGCAGATCGACGGTCACGAAGTCGGCAAGCCTCGGCACCGAGAAGTCGGCCAGCTCCTGGGCGGTCCGCATCACGTTCAGCGTGCCCCCGATACAGGCGCTGGCCTCGCTGAGCAGGGCCAGGCGCTCCCGGGCCCGCCATCTGTCGGTGACGTCCATGCCCATGTAGCACACGCCCAGCGGGCTGCCGTCCGGGTCGTCGAGCCGAAAGAAGGAGGTGGAGTAGGCGTGTTCCCGGTGCGGATCCGCCCAGGTCCAGCCCCGGTACTCGTAGTCGACGACCGGCACGCCGGTCTCCAGCACCCGCCGCATCTGTGCTTCGAGCGCCTCGGTGTTCAGGCCCGGCAACGAGTCCGACATCCGGCGCCCGAGCCGCTCCTCGCGCGGCACACCGCCGTAGCGCTCCAGGGTGTCGTTCATCCACACGTACCGCAGGTCCGGGCTGAGCACGGCCATGCCGAGCGGTGAGCGGGTGAGAAAGCCCTCCAGCACCTCCCCGCTGACCGCCCAGGTCGGAGCCTTCGCCACGTCGATCGCCGAGACGAGCCAGGTTTTGCGGTCGTCGGTGTCGGACATCGCGGTCACCCGCAGCCCGACCTCGAGACGGTGGCCGTCCCGGTGCCGGGCGCCCACCAGGCCGCCCCAGCTCTCCCGGGTCCCGCACTCCTCGGCGACCTCGGCCGCCCGTGACGCGTCCTCGGGCTGCGCCAGCAGAGTGGCGGCGGAGCGGCCGAGGACCTCCGCCGCACCGTATCCCAGGAGCCGCTCGGCGGCCCCCGTCCAGCCGATGACCGTGCCGTTCGCGTCGATCACCACGGCAGCCACGTTCGCCATCTCGAACGGTCCGTGCGTTCCGTCCGTTGTGACCTCCTTGGGGAACATCATGACGGCCGTCCCATCTGGCGGATGGCATATGGGTCATTCTATGAGGTATCGCCCGGCACTGCTCTCCCCTCGGACCGCGCCGGGGCCTCGCCCTACTCCTGGCCCTCGCCGGTGGTGAGCCGGGCGATCATGAGCGCCACCAGGATGATCGCGCCGTAGATGGCCTGGATCCAGAAGGACGACACCTGCGCCAGGGTGAGCAGGTTCTCCAGCATGCCCAGCAGCAGGACCCCGAGCAGCGCCCCGGCCAGGGAGCCCTTGCCGCCGTTCAAGCTGATGCCGCCGATGACAGCGGCCGCGAACACGGTGAAGATCAGGCCCTGTCCCTGATTGGCGTTGATCGCCCCGACCCGTCCGGCGATCACCAGGCCGGCCACCGCAGCCAGCGTCCCGCCAATGACCAGCACTCCCCAGGCCACCCGGTCGACCCGGATGCCCGCCGCCCGCGCCGCGGGGGCGTTGCCGCCCACCGCGTACACCGCGCGTCCCAGCCGGTGGTAGCGCAGCGCCCACCCGGCGACCGCGAAACAGGCGCCGGTCACCCACACGGAGACGGGGACGCCGAGCCAGGTGTCGGACCCGAGGGCCAGGAGCGCGGTGGGGGCGTCGAACAAGGTCTTGCCGGACACCATGCCGACCAGGACTCCGCGCAGCACGATGTTCATCGCCAGGGTCACGATGAATCCGTTGAGCTGGAGCTTGACGATCAGCAGACCGTTCACGGCGCCGAGCAGAGCCCCGGTGAGCGGAATGATCAGCAGACCGAACCAGACGGGCAGCTCGCTGCCGAACCCCGCCGAGGCGGCCGGGATCACGGCCATGAAGCCGAGGGCCGGGGCGAGCCCCGCGATCGACTCCAGCGAGAGGTCCATCTTGCCGCTGATCAGGATCATCGCCTCGGCGAGCACCAGCAGTCCGAGCGCCGAGGAGGCGCTGAGCACGTTCAGCAGGTTGTCCCGCTCAAGGAAGCTGTCGTTGCTGACCGCCCCGATGACCAGCAGCAGGAGCACCGCGGGCAGCAGCGCCAGGTCCCGGATCCGCCCCAGGGCGATCACGCGGACGGGACGGCGGACAGCTCTGTCCGGCCCATCACCCGGCATCGGGCCACCCGGCATCGAGCCGCCGCTCGTCGGGCCGTTCGGCGCGGTGTCACTCATGGCCGGTGCCGACCCCTTCGATCGAGGCCACCAGTTCTTCGTCGGTCCAGCCGACGGTGTACTCGGCGGCGAGAGAACCGTTGAACATCACCAGGACGCGGTCACAGCTCCGCAGATCCGCCAGCTCGTCCGAGACGACGAGCGCCGCGCGTCCCGCGGCCCTGGCCCGGTCGACGACCGACAGCAGCGCCCGCTTGGACTGCACGTCGACGCCCGCCGTCGGGTTGATGAGCACCAGTACCGCCGGGTCGGTGGCCAGCGCCCGGCCCATGACGACCTTCTGCTGGTTACCGCCCGACAGGTCCTTGACCGGCTGGTGCGGGCCGTCCGTCGTGATGTCGAGACCGGTGATCGTCCGCCGGGCGAAGGCGTCCCGGGCCGGGCGCGAGATCACGCCGAGCCGCCCCAGCCGGTCCATGATGCTCAGGGAGGCGTTCTCGGCCACCGCCAGTTCCGGTACCAGCCCTTCATGGTGCCGGTCCCGCGGCACACAGCCCACGCCCGCCGCGAGCGCCGAGGGGACACTGCCCGGCCGCGTCGGACGGCCGAGCACCTCGATCCGCCCGCTGTCGGGCCGGTACAGCCCGGCCAGCGCCTCAGCGACCTGATGGCTTCCGGAGCCCGCGAGCCCGGTCAGCCCCACCGTCTCGCCGGACCGGACGACGAAGCTGACGTCAGTGAAATGCGTGCCGCTCAGCCGGTGCACCCGTACCGCCACGGGCGCGTCCGCCGGCCGCGGCCGGATCTCGCTGGAGCCGGGGACCGCACCCGCGCCCCGCCCTCCGGTCATCGCCTCGACTAGTTCGGTCCGGCCCAGCTCGCCCACGGGCGCCGTGGTGATCCAGCGGGCGTCCCGCAGGACGGTGACGACCTGGCAGACGGCGTAGACCTCCTCCAGATGGTGAGAGATGTAGAGGAAGGTGATCCCGGCCCGCTGCAACCGCCGGACATGGGTGAACAGGCGGTCGATCGCCCGGCTGTCCAGCTGGGCGGTCGGCTCGTCCAGGATGATGAACCGGGTTCCGCGCGAGATCGACCTCGCGATCTCCACCATCTTGGCGTCCTCGACGGTGAGGTGGCCGGCCGGCACGTTCTCGTCGACCTCCACACCCCAATCGTCCAGCAGCTCGCGGGCCGCCGCGTGCATCCGCCGCCAGCTGATCACCTGGCCGCGCCCCGTGGGCTGCCGGTTGACGTACAGGTTCTCGGCGACAGTGAGATCAGGGATGATCGTCGACTGCTGGTAGACGCAGGCGACCCGCCGCTGCCACGCCTCACGGTCCGCCGGGCCGGGCGCGGGTTCGCCGTCGAACAGAACGACGCCACGGTCCGGCCGCTGCAGTCCGGTCAGGATGGCCACCAGGGTCGACTTGCCGGCCCCGTTGCGGCCGACCAGGGCGTGCGACTCACCGGCCCGTACGGCGATCCCCACGTCGTCCAGGGCCACGGTGGGCCCGTAGCGCTTGTGGATTCCGTGGGCCTCGGCCACCGCGCGGCGGCCGGCGTCATCGGCGCGGGGGTCGGTCGGTGGCGTCCGGTTCATCGCGGTCTCGCTTCCCGGGGGCCCGGGGAGACGCTTTCCCGGGTCAGGAGCTCTTGCCGATCTGGTTGCCCCACAGCGACGCGTCGTCGACGTTGTCCTCGGTCACCAGCGGTGCCGGGAACTGGTCCTCCAAGATTCCGCTGGGCAGCCGGACGATGGTGCTGTCGTGGTCGGTCGGGCCCGGGTGGAAGGTCTCGCCCTCCATCGCCCGCTTGATGTAGTAGATGCCGTATTTGGCGTACTGGTCGGCCGGCTGGGAGACGGTCGCATCGATCAGACCCTTGCGAATCGCATCCAGCTCCTGCGGGATGCCGTCGTTGGACACGATCACGACGTGCCCGGGACTACCGGCCGCCACCAGCGCGTCGTGCCGCCGCAGCGTGCTCAGCGTGGGGGCCAGATACACACCGCCGGCCTGCATGTAGATGCCCTTGATATCGGGGTTGGTGATGTACAGCGCCTCCAGACCGGCCGCCGCCCTTTCCGCCCTCCAGACGGCGGGAACGTCCAGCACCCTGATGCCTGGGTAGTCCTTCTTCATGCACGCGCTGAACGCCTCCGACCGGTCCCGCCCGTTGACCGACGCCAGATCGCCCTGGATCTGTACGACCTTGCCCGTCTTCACCGCGTCGCCGAGGTGCCGACAGGCCTTCTCCCCGTAGGCACGGTTGTCGGCCCTGACCACCATCGCCACCTCGCCCTTGTCCGGCGCCACATCGACGGCGACCACCGGCACCTTCTTGCGCTGCGCGGCGTTCAGCCCGGCGACGATCGCCGCGGAGTCCAGCGGCGAGACGACCAGGCCCTTCACGTCCTGGGCGAGCAGATTCTGGATGTCGGTGATCTGTTTGCTCGGATCGGAGTCGGAGTTCACCGTCTGAAGCAGGCGGACGTCCTGGGCGGCGGCCTGCTCGGGGATGTAGCGGTCGTACGACTCCCAGAACGGTGAGGTCAGCAGCGGCAGCACCACCCCGACCTCGCCCGAAGCGGTGGCGTCGGTGCTGCTCGTGTCCCCGCCGCAGGCGGTGACGGCCGGCCCGCAGCCGAGTGCGAGGACTGTTCCGACAGCGGCGATGCGTCGCTTCATGGTGCTCGGCTCCGAGTGAGTGGTCGGTCAGCGGTCGGTCGGTGGTCGGCAGCGGTCGGTCAGGTCAGGTCAGTGGAAGGTGTCCTGACGTGCGCGGATGCCCTGGATCCCTCCGTCCACGACGAGTGCCGTCCCGGTGGTGGCACCGGCCAGCGGCCCGGCGAGATAAGCGATGGCGTCCGCGACCTGCTGGGCGGTGACCAGACGGCCGGTGGGCTGGCGGGCGACGAGAGCGGCGCGTTCGGCCTCCGGGTCGTCGGAGTGTTCGAGCAGCCGGCGCACCCAGGGGGTGTCCACGGTGCCCGGGTTGACGCAGTTGACCCGGATGCCCTCGCCGATGTGGTCGGCGGCCATCGCCAGGGTCAGCGCGAGCACCGCGCCCTTGCTGGCCGCGTACAGCGCCCGCTGCGGCAGCCCGGCCAGCGCCGCGACCGAGCAGGTGTTGACGACGGCCGCGCTGGGAGACCGGCGCAGATACGGCAGTGCCGCCCGGCTGGTGCGGACGATGCCGAGCACATTGATGTCCAGCACGTGGTGCCATTCGTCGTCCGCGTTGTCCTCGACGGTGCCCTGAGCGCCGATGCCGGCGTTGTTGACCACCACATCCAGGCCTCCGAACAGCTCCGCCACCCGGCTCACCGCATCGGCCACCGATACGGCGTCCCCGACATCAGCCTGTACCGGGTGCAGCCACGCGGGCACGGGCTCGGGAACCCGGTCGAGCACCGCCACCCGGCACCCCCTCGCGGCCAGGGTCTCGGCGGTGGCCAGCCCGATCCCGGACGCCCCGCCGGTGACGATCGCTGCCAACCCCTGGAATTCCTCCCCGGTGTTCATGCCGAGGGCCCTTCAGCCGGGGGCTCGTCGTACGGTCCCGCCGAGGACTCGTCGTACGGGACCTGCCAGGCGGCGCCGCCAGGGAACGCGTACGTGGCGAGCGCCTCGGGCCGCATCGCCGAGCTGAAGCCGGGGGCGGTCGGGGCCGCGTACCGCCCCCGGACGATCAGGACCGGGTCGAGGAAGTGCTCGTGCAGATGATCCACGTACTCGATGACCCGGTCCTGGAGGGTGCCGGAGACCGCCAGATAGTCGAACATCGCCAGGTGCTGCACGAGTTCGCACAGCCCCACCCCTCCCGCGTGCGGGCACACCGAGATCCCGAACTTGGCCGCGAGCAGGAGGATCGCCAGGTTCTCGTTGACTCCCCCGACCCGGCAGGCGTCCAACTGCAGAAAGTCGAGCGCGCCCGCCTGGAGCAGTTGCTTGAACATCACCCGGTTGTGCACATGTTCGCCCGCCGCCACCCGCACCGGCGCCACCTCCCGGCGGATCGCCGCGAGCCCGAGAATGTCGTCCGGGCTGGTCGGCTCCTCGATCCAGTACGGGTCGAACTCCGCCAGCCGCCGGATCCGCCCGACCGCCTCGGCGACCCCCCAGCGCTGATTGGCGTCCAGAGCCATCCGCAC
Organism: Streptomyces sp. NPDC057438; assembly: GCF_042802995.1. Classification (NCBI taxonomy): domain Bacteria; kingdom Bacillati; phylum Actinomycetota; class Actinomycetes; order Kitasatosporales; family Streptomycetaceae; genus Streptomyces; species Streptomyces sp. NPDC057438. The sequence continues at coordinate 7,640 of NZ_JBHVDD010000092.1, read as the reverse complement.
CCCGGGGCCGATCACTCCCCGCGCGGTACGGCACCGCCGCTCATCGTCCTCCGGATCGGCTCCGACCTTGAGTTTGATCTGCGTGAACCCACTGTCCACGGCCTCCCGGGCCAACCCAGCGACCTTGCTGTCCGGGTAGCCGAGCCAGCCAGGAGACGTGGCATACGCCGGATACCCCTCGGCGAGCAGCAGCGCTTCCCTCTCCCCCATCCCGGCCCGCGCCCGCCGCAGAATCCCCAGCGCCTCATCGGGGGTCAGCGCGTCCTCCACGTAACGGAAGTCGATCAACGCGACCACCTGCTCGGGCGCGAGGTCGGCCAGCAGCTTCCACAGCGGCTTCCCCTCCCGCTTCGCGTACAGGTCCCACACGGCGTTCACCACGGCCCCGATGGCCATGTGCACCACGCCCTTCTCCGGCCCCAGCCATCGCAGCTGGCTGTCGCCGACGAGCGAGCGGCAGAACCCGCCGAGGTCGGACAGGACCTCTCCCAGCCGCAGCCCCACCACATGCGGGCGCAAGGCGTTGATCGCCGCCACCTCGACCTCATTGCCCCGGCCGATGGTGAAGCAGAACCCATGACCCTCCAGCCCGTCCCCGGCATCGGTGCGGATGATCACATAGGACGCCGAATAGTCCGGATCGGGATTCATCGCGTCCGACCCTTCAAACCGACGAGACGTGGGAAACCGGATGTCGTAGGCGTCCAGCGCCGTGATCCGCCCCCGCGTCGGGTTGGGCCTCATGTCAGGCGGCTCGTCGACGTCATCGGAAGGACTCCAGAGAATCAGGCCTGACGGCAAGCTGGGACACCCAAATAACTGTATATCGCCCAAAAGCCCCGGCCGCACTACCGCACGCCTGTGTCTCCGAGGGCTGGGTACGGCAACGGCAAGCCGTCTCCCTCCACGAAGGCACCATCGCCGCCCTCAAGGCACGCACCGGCAGGCGCGGCATGTCCGCCTACGTCGAAGGCCTAATCCAGCGCACGGGAGCGCGACCGGCTGCGCGAACTCATCGAGGACGCCGAAGCCCAGCACGGTTCGGCCGACCAGGCTGCGGTCGATGCCGAGTGAGGGCGCTGTCACGTTGGTTGACCGGGTGGGATGATCTTCTGGTTGGATCGTGCTGGAGGGGGCCGTTCGTGGGGGCCGTGTCGCTGTCGCACAAGGGGCACCGGTACCCGGTCGAGGTCATCTCCCATTGCGTGTGGCTGTATCACCGCTTCCCGCTGTCGTTCCGCGAGGTCGAGGAGCTGATGCTCGAGCGGGGGATCGTCGTCTCGTACGAGACGGTGCGCCGCTGGTGCGCCAAGTTCGGGCAGCGGTACGCAGGCGTGCTGCGCCGCCGGCAGCTCCGGCCCGGTGACAAATGGCACCTGGACGAGGTCTTCATCAAGATCAACGGCGAGCAGCGGTACCTGTGGCGGGCCGTCGACCAGGACGGCAACGTGCTGGACATCCTCGTGCAGGACCGCCGGGACAAGGCCGCGGCCAGGCGTTTCTTGCGCAGGCTGATGAAGAGGACCGGTGCGGTGCCGCGGGTGATGGTCACTGACAAGCTCCGCTCCTACGGCGCTGCCCGCCGCGAGGTCATGCCCTGCGTCGAGCCCCGGCAGTCGAAGTACCTGGACAACCGGGCGGAGAACAGCCACCAACCGACCCGGCAGCGCGAACGCGCGATGAAAGGCTTCCGCAGCACCGGCGCAGCCCAGCGGTTCCTGTCCGCGTTCAGCGGCATCTCACCCCACTTCCGGCCCCGCCGCCACCTGATGACCACTCCCGGCTACCGAACCGAGATGACCGTCCGCTTCGCCATCTGGGACCACATCACCGGCCGGCCCGAAGCGGCCTGAGCAACAGGCCCCGAGCCCGACTGAACCATGCCTCGACACACCGTCAGGCCCAACCCACCCAACAACGTGACAACGCCACGCGATGCCCGCGCCGGTGAGATAGCGCTCGACCGCCGCAGTGTACGACGCGGGCGGGGTGGACAGGGGCACGACCCGGGCTCGCGGCAACCTGAGCGCGCCCCCGCTCCCGAGTTCGGTCACCGGTTCGATCGCCATGCTCGCCCCCCTCCGGCACTGCCGCAGTAAATGCGTGCACCTCGCCCCGGCGGCCGGAATGGTCCGCCGCAGGCCGTGATGATCACGATAGAGGCTCCGCCGCAGTAAACCCGGTAGTTACTGCGGTAGTTCTTCCGGACCTCGTTGGGCGGCTGCGGTGAGCTGGGCGGCCAGATTCTTGAGCGCCTGCCGTAGTTCGTCGGGGTGGTGGATGGTGAAGGGCCATTCCAGGGAGGCGAGCATGTGGGCCATGCCGTCCAGCCGTTCTGCCCGTGCGTGCATCAGGACACCGGTGGGCTGGGCGGTGAGGGTCACCGCTGAGCGAGGCAGTCGGCGGGCGATCTCATCGAGGGGGCCATGGATCGTCACCTCGACCTGCCAGCGGTAGGGCCCCTGAGCGAGGGTCGAGGTCAGGTGGGCGACGGGGTCGAAGCCGTCGGGCGCGGTGAAGCTGTCGGCTCGGGGGGTGACGGAGGTGATGCGGTCGATTCGGAAGGTGCGCAAGCTGTCGCGGAGGTGGTCGTGGCCGACGACGTACCAGCGGCCGGTGTGGAAGACCACGCCGTAGGGGTCGATGTCGCGTTCGGTGTGTTCCTGGCGCCAGGACTGGTGGCTGATGGCGACGGTCGTGCGGGCGCGGGAGGCCTGGGCCAGGGCCAGCAGGACGCCGGTTCCGGGTGCCTGCCCGATTACGGCGTTGGCGGTGAAGGACAGGGTCTCCCGCATGGCGGCGAGCGGTTCGCGCAGGGCGTGCGGGAGCACCCGCTCGATCTTGGCCAGGGCACCGGCACTGGCCGGCGCGGCGGTGCCCATGCCCAGACGTTCTGCCGCGAGCAGGCCAAGGACGACGGCGAGGGCCTCGTCATTGGTGAGGACCAGAGGTGGCATGCGGTAGCCGCGGGCCAGTCGATAGCCGCCGTAGCGGCCGCGTTCGGCCTCCACAGGGATGCCCAAGTCGCGTAGGTGGGCCGTGTAGCGGCGCACGGTGCGGACGTCGGTGTCCAGGCGGTCAGCCAGCTCCGTCCCGGTGAGCCGGGCGTTGGACTGGAGGAGTTCCAGCAGGGTCAGCACACGGGTGAGGGGATGCGACATGATCACTCGGCATTTCAGGGCGGATTCTGTCCTGTATCGACTTTACGCTCCCCGCAGCACCTCACTTCTGGGAGATCACATGGCCACCTTCGTACTCGTTCCCGGCGCCTGGCTCGGGGCGTGGGCCTGGGAAGACACCGCCCGCGCTCTGCGGGAGCGCGGCCACACGGCGCTGCCGCTGACACTGACCGGCCTGGTCGAGCACGCAGACCAGGGCGGACCCCAGACGGACCTGGACACGCACATCGCGGACATCACGGGATTCGTCGAGCGGAACGATCTGCGCGACGTCACGCTGGTCGCCCACAGCTACGCGGCTGCCCCGGTAACCGGGGCAGCCGGACGTCTCGGCGACCGGCTGGAGCGCGTGATCTACGTGGACAGCGCCCCGTTCGCCGCAGGCATGTGCATGCTCGACCTCTTGCCACCGCAGGCAGCGGACCAGCTGCGCCAGCAGGTCGACGCTTCCGGCGACGGGTGGCGGCTACCGATGCCGCCCTTTGAGGTCCTGGGCTTGTCCAGCAGCCTCGACGGGCTCGATGAGGGCCAGCGGGACGCTCTGCGCTCGCGTGCCACCCCTCAGCCGTTCGGCGCCTTCACCCAGCGTCTCGACGGCCCGGCCGAGCCCGGTCCCGGTGTGGACCGTGTCCTGGTCGCCTGCCATGACTTCACGGGACTGCTGGATGCCGGGGTGCCGATGCTCGCCTACCTGAACCAGCCGCCATGGCGGCGCTTCCACCTGCCCACCGGGCACTGGCCGATGCTGTCCGCACCCGCCGAACTCGCCCGCGTCCTCGACAAGGCCGTCTCCTGACCGCGCCGGCCGAGAGGCACATCCCGACGCCTGACCACGAGAGCATCCGCAGGCTGCGGGCCTGTGCTCAGGCCCTGGCCGGCGGAGCACGCGAGGCCTCTGCCGTGACGGTCGTCCGACGGGTCTTCGCCATCCAGGCCCAGGACGCCACGGCCGCCGACCTGGGCATCCGGGTACGCGGCCGGGACATCACCGCCCAGGCCATCCGCACGGCATACGAGAAAGAGCGGAGCATCGTCCGCAACTGGTACATGCGCGGCACCCTGCACACCATCCCCAGCAACGACGCCCGCTGGGTGTTGCAGTTACTGTCCCCGCGCATCCTTGCCGCAACCAGCCGCCGCTACCAGCAACTGGGCCTGGGCGATGATCTGCGCCAGCGAGCCGACCATCTCATCCGCCGTGCTCTTGCCGCGCACGGACCACTCACCCGGGCCGAGCTGACCGAGCGCCTCACCACCCTCGGTATTCCGCCGGACGGGCAGGCGCCGTTCTACCTGATCCGCAACGCAGCGCTCACCGGCATCCTCTGCCATGGTCCGCAGCGCGCCGGTGAGGCCACGTATGTGCTGCTCGACGACTGGCTGCCCTCCACCGGGCGCTTCCGGTGGGAGGGCGACGATGCTCTCGCCGAGCTGGCCCGCCGGTACCTGGCCGCGCACGCCCCCGCCACCTTGGAGGACTTCGCCGCCTGGTCCGGACTGCCGATCACCTGCACCCGCAGGGCCTGGAAAATGCTGGCGGAATCCGGCGTGATCACCGAGTACGGCGCATTGACCATGCTCGCCGGGCGGGTGAAAGAACTCCCACGCTCGTCTGACCCTCCGGACGTTCGCATGCTGCCCGCCTACGACAACTACCTGATCGGCTACCGCACCCGCGAGGCGTCCGTCCCCGCTCCCCACCAGACCCGCGTCTGGCCAGGAGGCGGCCTCATCCGCCCCACCGTCATCGCCGACGGCCTGGCCATCGCCACCTGGAGCCGTGGCCCCGGCTCGCGCTCCATCCAGGTGGATGCATTCGAACCTGTCCCGCCTCAGATCGAGCAGGGTACCGACATGGAAAAGGAGGCCGTCGTCGGCTTTCTGCGGCCCACCACATAGCCGACCCGCATCCCGATCCAAAAAGGACGGCCGCATAGGCGAGAGCGTTGGGTCAAGCGGCCTGACCGAGGCCTGCGGCGATCAGACCCTGCTCACGGAGCGGGGTGAAGCCGACGTCAGGCTTCGGGTCGTTCGCTTCCGGCTGAGTGCCGAGTTCGTGGGTGCTGTACTCGCCGAACCGATTGATGTGTTCGGTCAGGCACGGCGAGATGTGCGCCAGGTCTTCCGGGTCGATCTCCCATCCCTCCTCCAGCAGCTGGCGGACGATCTCCGCGATGTCCAGGGCGTTGTGCCGAGATCCCCCCATACCATCCGAGGTCCTCGACCACTCACAGGTCGTCTACCCCCAGCGCCTCGACATCCCGCGCGAACCCCGGCAACCCCTGCGGAGCCCAGTCGCGGTCGTACATCACACCGATTCGAACGTTCGGCACGTGCTGAAACCTATGCCCAGTGCTGGTGAGTGATCAACGCTCCGGTCAAGCGTTCAGGGCGTCGGCACCGGTGGTCGCCGAAGTGCGGGGCACGTGCCGCTTTTTCGTAGGGCAGGGTATGTCCGACGCCAGAATCGCGGTCCCGTGCAGTCATGTTTCTTCGATGTCTCGCAGTAGGAGGACGCCGAGGCGTCGGCCAACACGTTGGGGTGTTCGCTCGGGGTTCGTTGCGCGCTCTGTGTGACGTATGCCTCGCTCCTTGGGCGGTTTTCCCGGCGTACTGCTGTAACGGTCGCCTGACCGGGACCACTACTCGATGACAGAACACACCGGGAGGGACAGGAGGTGCGGCAGTGCCCGACGACGACGCGGATCGTTTCACCGCTATGTACGACGGCTGCCGGCAACGCGTGTGGGCCTACGTGGTCAGCCGCGCGGGACGGCAGGTCGCCGACGAGGTGGTGAGCGAGACGTTCACCGTGGCCTGGCGCAGGCTGGACGACATACCGCAGCAGCCGCTGCCATGGCTGCTCGGGGTCGCCCGCAACATCCTGCGGGACAGCATCCGCGCGGAGGCCAGGCGCGCGATGCTCGCCGCCGAGCTGGGCGCCTGGACGGGCCAGGCCGAGGCGGACATCGCCGAGGACGTGTCCGAGCGCAGCGCGCTGCTCAAGGCGCTGGCCACGCTGCCAGAGGACGATCGCGAACTGCTCATCCTCTCCGCGTGGCAGGGACTGACCCCGGCGGAGGCGGCCCGTGTGGTCGGCTGCTCGCCCATCACGCTGCGGGTCCGCCTGCACCGGGCGCGTATGCGCCTCAACCAGGCCGCGTCGGCCTCCCCGCTCATGCAGGAGGCCGCAACCGCGCGGCGCGTGTCCACCCGAGCCCGGATCACCGTAGGAAAGGAAGCTCGGTGAAGAACGACGTCCTGCAGCGCCTGGCCGCCGCCCGCCCCGCCCACCTCGACCCCGACCTCCCCACACCCTCGCAGGTTCGGCAGGAGGAGCTCGCAACGCTCATGAGCCTTCCGCGCACGACGCGCAGGGCTCGCGCCACCACCCGCAGCGCGAGGGTGCGCCGCCCTCTCCTGTCGGGTCTCGCCCTGGCCACGGCGTCGGTGGTGGCGGCTGTGGTGATGACCGACACCGCGCCGGAGCGGCCGGGACCCGCGCCCTCCGCGACGTTGGGCTCGGGCAGCCAGGTCCTTCTCGCTGCCGCGTCCCACGTCGAGCGGCAACCGGCCGCCTCCGGCAAGTACTGGTACGTGGTGGAAACGCTCGTCGACCGCCAGAAGGTGCCCGGCAAGAACTACAGCATCGACATCCGCCAAGAGGTGCGGTGGTGGACGGCCGCCGCCAAGAACAGGTACTGGTCGCAATCGCTGGACGTAGGCGCCCGTCCGGCGACGGAAGCCGACGAGGCGGCGTGGAAGGCGGACGGGTCCCCCATGTCGTGGGACATGAGGGACGTGACCGGGGAGATCGTCACCTACGCCGGCAAGGGCGAGATCGCACACGACGTCCCCGGCGGAATCGCGGACAGCGTGCCGATGGGGGAAGTTCCCCTGCGCCTCCTACCCACGCTGCCCACCGATGCCAAGGCCCTCCGCAAGCGCCTCTTCGAACTGGTCGACAAGCACTACAACGGCCCCGAATGGACCCTCGACCGGATCGTCGTCGAGGACGCCGTCCAGCTCGCCACGACCCTGCCGTCCAACCCGGCCCTGCGCGCCGCCGCCTACCGCCTCCTCGCCGCAGAGCCCGGCGTGCGCTCCCTCGGCGACGTCAAGGACCACGCCGGCCGCACCGGCTACGCCGTCGCCCTCACCGCCGAGTACGCGCCCGGCACCGAACGCCGCCTGATCTTCGACAAGTCGACGGGCATGCCGCTCGGTCAAGAGATGGTGTCCACCCGCAGCGGCGACGGCAGAAAGAAGGGCGACCTGCTGAGCTACACGACGTTCACGATGAAGTGGACCAACCAGGCACCGCCGTTCAACACCGACTACAGCGACCCGCCGGCCGACCTGCGCTCCGTTCCGGTCGACGAGTTGGACGTGGAGGCGGCTCGCTGATCCTGCCGGGCTTGCTGAGCGGCGGACCCCAGGCCGACGGCCCGGGGTCCGCCC